>MNUV01000052.1 GCA_001871235.1 Candidatus Falkowbacteria bacterium CG1_02_41_21 | reverse complement strand
TGTTCACATAAAGGAATCTTTGCCGTGTGTGTCCCAGGCGCTCAAAAAGGCGGGGATGGCGGGGATGGTGATAGTCCCGATAGTTGTAAATATTAAATTATGACCAACAAAAAAATAGAAAATATTTGTCCCGGACACAATGCTTGTGCTGGTTGCGGCCAATTAATTGCCGTACGCGCCACCATGAAAGCTTTGGACAAAAATACCATTCTGACTAATGCCACCGGTTGTTTGGAGGTAACTACCACCGCCTACCCCACCAGTTCTTGGGGTTTGCCGTGGATTCATTCCCTCTTTGAAAATTCCAGCACCGTCGCTTCCGGTATTCGAGCCGCTCTGGACTACAAAGGCAAAAAGAATATAAAAATAGTAGCTCAAGGCGGTGACGGCGGAACTTATGATATCGGTATCGGACTAGTGAGCGGGATGTGGGAAAGAGGCGATAATATTTTATACATTTGCTATGACACCGAAGCCTATTCCAACACCGGCATTCAAGCTTCCGGCGCGACGCCATATGGAGCTAGCACCACCACTTCGCCTATTAGCGAGTGCTCTAGCGACAAACCGCTTTGTCCTCTTTACCCCGGGTCAAAACAGGTCAAAAAAGATATGATTGGTATTGCTCTGGCTCATAAATTAAATTATGTGGCACAAAGCACCACCGGCTTTCCCGATGACATTACCAATAAAGTAAAAAGGGCTCTGGCCACACCCGGCCCGTCTTATATCCAAATTTTGACCCCCTGTATTCCCGGCTGGAAAATTGATTTAAACCAAGCCGTCCATTTAGGAAAACTGGCTGTTACCACCGGACTGTATCCTTTATTGGAATATGAAAATGGAATATTAACCAACAAATCAAAAGTCCCGCAACCGACCCCTCAAGTGGAAGAATATCTAAAACCCCAGGGCAGATTCAAACATTTGTTTTCCCAAAAACAATTTCAATCCGATTTAACCTACATTCAAAGCTTGGCCGACGAGAATATCAAAAAATATCAATTATAATTTATGAAAAAAGTTTGGACCAGAAAAAATAAAGTTTTATTTATTTTTTTGTTTTTAGGAACAATGCTGATTTGTCCGATTGTCGCCAGCGCCCAAACAAATACCTCAACTACACCAGTCTCAACTCCAGCGGCTACCACCAAAAAACCGTTCATTACATTGGACCCGATATTAAAACTACAAGTAAAAATTCCCGGACTGGATAAATTAGCTTCGGACACTCCCGCCATTTGCACCACTGAAGGCGACCGGACATCGTGCAGTTTACCCTGGATATCAATTTATATTAAAGCTATCTATAATTATGCCATGGGCATCGTCGGTATTTTAGCGGCCTTAGCTCTAATGATTGGCGGCGTGATTTATCTGACGTCAACCGGTAACGCCACCAGAATATCGGAGGCTAAATCATGGATTACCGGCGCCCTGACCGGAATGTTGATAATGTTCACCTCTTATGTGTTGTTAAATGAGGTTAATCCCGACTTAGTCGGATTTAAATCCATAAAACTCAGCGTAGTGGAGGATACTTTTAATTTGCCGGAAGAAGCACAAATTGAAGGCCCAACCTCAATTAGCTCTAGCCATGGCGTTCCTTTATTCCGCCAATGTAGTGAAGAGGGCAAGAAAATAGTTTACAACGAAAAAAATAAAATCTGTCCGAGCAACGGAGGAAAAGATGAAAAAAAATATGGCACCCAAGCCAATCCGGTGTCTCCTTATAATGGTAATCCTAATTTATGCACTTCCGGTTGTGGTGTCTTGTCCACGTTTATGGCCGTTAATAAATTTACGAGTGTAACCGATCTCCAAGCTTTCACTCGCCAGGCCGAACAACAAGGAGCGCGTGTTTGCGGTAGTGGCTCTGCTGGAACAGGCTTAATAAAACTAGCTAAATATTATAATCTCCAAGCCGGAGACACAGGGGGGGTAGAAGGTATTAAACAAAAACTAGATGAAGGCTGTGTTGTAGTCATTGCGGTCAGTGCCGCCAACAAACCTAATTGTAAATTTACTGGAGGTGGACATTTTATCGCCCTGACCGGATGGCGAGAAAAAGATAATTTAATCGCCGATGTTAATGATCCAGCGGGCGGTAGCGGCTATCCTTATAAAGGTGGCTGTACGGCAACTAATATTGAATGCAAAACATGGATATCTCTTAATGATTGGGGTGGATGCGGTTTGAGCCAACATTTTTACGTCTGTGGCGAATAAATTACTCTCCTCTATCCATCGCTTCATTAGCCAGCCTGTCCGCTTCTTGATTGAGTTCCCGGCGGATGTGAGTATAAGATATTTTTTTAAAGTTAACAGCTAAATTGTGAATTTCTAAAAACAAAGACGCCAAGTCTTTGTTTTTTACTTTATATTCCCCCCGCAACTGTTTGACCACCAATTCACTATCCAAATAAAAGTGCAACTCCTCCGCTTCCAATAATTGAGCTTTTTTGAGCGCTAAAATCACCGCTTTATACTCCGCCTGATTATTAGTGGCAATTCCCAAAAAATCCGAATGCTCTTCAATTAATTCTTTATTCTCATTATAGATAACCACGCCAATACCGGATGGTCCCGGGTTACCCCGAGCTCCGCCATCGGTATAAATAATAATTTTTTTATGGTTCATATATTTAAAATAATTATTTAGTTGGGATCAAATCAATAATCTTCATTTGGACCTCGCTTCTACCGTTATAATTATTGATATCCAGATAATAAGCGACATCAACCTGGCTCCCGATTTGAATCTCGGAAAATTCTTTATTTTTGAAAAAAGCTATGGCCCACAAACTGGAAACGCCATCGGTCAAGCGCAATTTAATATGTTCTCCTTTTCCACCCATAGTTACCAGTTCCATTACTGTCAAACCATAAGCCGCGAATTTAGGTTGCGGATTATTCTGACCATAAGGCGCTAACTTAGAGATATCTTCCACTAAATTTAAATTAATATCTTTAGGCAATAAGATAGCGTCCAATCTTAACTTCGGCGCCAATTCCAAGCCGGCTAATTTAGTCGTGGCAATGGAAGAAATTTTAGCGATAAACTTGTCCAGTTTGTCCCGTTCATAAACGGAAAAACCGCAAGCCGCCGGATGTCCGCCATACTTATCTAAAAACTCCCGTGAATCTTCAATGGCTTCAATCAAATTAAACTCTTCAATACTTCTCCCCGATGCTTTGTAACCATCTTGGGAGCGGGTGATGACTATGGCCGGACGATAATATTTCTCGCAGATTTTTCCGGCTACCAGTCCAATCACACCCTCAGTTTTAACGTCATATTCTAAATCACAAACACTGATAATAATCGCCGGGATATTTTTTTGATCAATGTCTTTTTCCACCAGAGCCATAATATTAGCGGTAATTTCCTGACGTTCAATATTTTTTTGGTTTAATTCTCCGGCTAAACGTTTAACCTCATCCAAGTCAGTTGACAATATTAATTCTAGGGCATTATTGGCATGGCCTAAACGACTGGCCGCGTTTAATCTCGGGCCTAATTGAAAACCGATATTCCAAGAATCTAATTTGGTGGCATTGTTGCCCAACTTGGCCACGCTAATTAATTCTTTCAGACCCAATCTCTTGGTTCGATTCAAAACTTCCAAACCCTTTTTAACCAACAACCTATTCTCTCCCAAAAGCGACACCATGTCGGAAACCGTCCCGAGAGCTACCAAGTCCAAACTTCTCTCCATCAAATATTGTTTTTGCTCTTCATTCAATTTTGACCGAGTCACTAACGCTTGAATAACTTTGAAGGCCACACCGACTCCAGCCAGAGTTTTAAACGGATAAGCATCTCCTTGGTTAGCGCAATTTATAAACAAGCATTGGGGTATTTCGGCCGGGTTGTCGGAGAGAACATGATGATCGGTCAATATCACTTCTAGCCCCAGACTTTTGGCATATTCAATCTCTTCCCAATTCCTGGTACCGGTATCAACCGTAACTATCAATTTATAATCATCGGCCACAATTTTAGCAATGGCTTCCTTGTTCATGCCATAACCCTCAGTCACTCTGTCAGGCAAATAATAATCCACCTTAGCCCCTAAAATCTTAAAAGTATCCCATAAAACGGCCGTCGCGGTTACTCCGTCAGCATCATAGTCGCCGTAAATCATAATCTTCTGACCAGCCTTAATACAGCTGACAATGAGATTAATAGCTTCATCCATATCTCTAAATAAAAAGGGGTCATAGTGCTTTAAATATTCATTTGAACCAAATTCCTCAATAAAAAAGGCCTCTACTTCCTCCGGTTTTTGCAGACCTCGATTAAAGAGCAATTGCAAAAGAATGGGAGAATATTTAGGATTGGCGACCATAACCGCCGGCGGTAATTTTTCCGTCAGCTGCCAGATTTTAGACATAAATTGAATGTTATTACTGTAGTGGACAAAAAAGTCATATTTTGTTCACTACAGTAATAATACTGAACAAAAAACAGATTTTTATAAACAAAAATTGCTAATATTAGATATTTTGATGTTTTACCATCTTTGGCTCCGATTTAATTACATAAAAGGCAGGGCGACGGTCCAAGCCACCATGGAAATAACCACGATCAAAGAAATAATAATCCAAACCACTTTAACGACTTTTTTACGTTTCATAATATTTAAATTATCTTTTTAATATTTTTACAAAAGTATCGGGCGGAATATTAACACTGCCCTTACCCATACTCATCATTTTCTTTTTACCCTTTTTTTGTTTTTCCAACAACTTCCGCTTCCGACTGACATCGCCACCATATAATTTGGCGGTCACATCCTTGCGCATCGCCGACAATCTTTCGGCAGCGATTACTTTACCTCCGATAGCCGCTTGGAGCTTAATCACAAACATCTCGCGCGGAATAGTATCCTTTAAAATATTAACTATTTCTTTGCCCTGACGAAAAGCCTCATCACGATAAACGATGGTCGCCAGCGACTCCACAATATCATCGGCCACCATAATATCCATCTTGACCACGTCAGCCGGACGATAGTCCAAATAATCGTAGTTAATGGAAGCGTAGCCGGCACTGACACTTTTTATCTTATCATAAAAATCGGTTAAAATCGCGGCCATCGGAATGGCATAATGTAAAATCACCCTGGGCTGATCAGTGTCCACTGACATATACTCGGTATTTTTATAGATACCCCGCTTGTCTTGCGCCAATTTGATGACATTCCCCATATATTCCTTCGGGACGACAATATCCAGCAGGACCCAAGGTTCCTCAATGGAGATGAGCTCGGAGGGATCGGATAATTTTTGCGGTGTCCGCGCAATTTCCTCCGCACCGTTCTTTTTAATAATCTTGTAAGCCACGCTCGGGATAGTGACAATAATATCCAAATTATATTCGCGTCTCAACCTTTCTTGAAAAATCTCCAAATGCAATAACCCTAAAAACCCGCAACGGAAACCAAAACCCAAGGCCTCGGATCTCTCCGGTTCATAAACTAGAGCGCTATCATTCAATTTCAATTTTTCCATGGCCTCTCTCAAGTCCTCTAAGCTATCACCCTCGGTCGGAAAAATACCGGCAAAAACCATCGGTTTGACTTCTTTGTAGCCCGCCAGCGGTTCCGGTCTATTAGCTTCAACGTAAGGAAAAGTAATGGTATCGCCGACTCGACACTCTCCCACCGCCTTAAAACCGGTCACGATATAACCGATACTGCCGCTCTTCAATTCTCCGGTGGAAAAATAGTCCGGACGAAAAATACCGATGTCCAAAACTTCGCTTTCAGCTTTAGTGGCCATCAATTTAATCTTGTCGCCCTTCTTTAAAACGCCGTCAAAAATACGGACATAGGCCACCACTCCTTTATATTCATCGTACTTAGAATCAAAAATCAAAGCCCGAGGATATTTGAGATCACTCTGCCCTTGAGGCGGATTGCTTTTAGCAATCACTGCGTCTAGGATATCAGCCACACCTTCACCGGTTTTACCCGAAGCGGACAGAATTTCTTCCTCCTTACAACCCAATAATTTAATAATTTCATTTTTAGTTTTAGGGACATTGGCTGCCGGCAAATCAATTTTGTTGACTACCGGAATGATTGTTAAATCTTGCTCCAGCGCCAAATATAAATTAGCCAAAGTTTGGGCCTGGATGCCTTGAGTGGCGTCAACTAGCAAAATAGCCGTCTCCACGGCTGCCAGTGAGCGGGAAACTTCATAAGAAAAATCCACATGACCGGGAGTGTCAATCAAATTCAATTGATAGCCCTTGTAATCCATAGTTACCGGTTGCAGTTTGATGGTGATACCCCTTTCGCGTTCAATATCCATGCCATCCAAAATCTGGTTCTTCATCTTCCGTTTATCAACCGTATTAGTAATCTCCAACATTCGGTCGGCCAAGGTTGATTTACCATGGTCAATATGAGCCAAAATGGCAAAATTTCTGATTTTATTAATATTTTCGTTCATTTGATTTAATATAAAGAAAGCGACATAAAAAGATATATCGCCCCGCTATTACTCTATTATATTAAGGCATTTTAGCCTTCTGGTCAACTTGTTTGACATAAAACTATGTTTATGCTATAATTCTTTTGTTAATAGTTATTTGAAAAATAAGGTTAATTGGGTTAATTACTAAATTCATCTCTGGTTTTAGGTGATATTAGTAATTAATCCAATTAGTATTAACCTTAAATCCAATAATCATGAAAAAGTTTACAGTTTTGATCGTAATCATGTTTATTTTGTCTTCTATTAGAGCACAAAATTTAACAGAAATTTATTCTGGTCCTGGCATTATTGATGATATCGCCATTACTAATGACGGTGCAATTTATAGCGTTGGTGAAAAAATAATAATTATTAAAAACGGCCAAACATTTGAATACTGGCCGCCGGTAGAATTATTTTCAGTCTTTCCAATTTCCGCCAACGAAGCTTGGGCTGTTGGTAACAGTGCCATTCTTCATTACAATGGCTCTAGTTGGTCATCATTAACAAACCCGGCCGGTGGTTGCCTTTATCGTGTTTGGGGTATTGATGGCAATATTTATATCACTGGACGAAATGGAACAACCTCATTTTTACTTAAATTAGTAAGCGGCTCATTTGTTAAAAAAGCCGAAGAGGCCAATTCTTTATTTCTGGGAATGAATGGTTATAGCTCAGAAGAAATATTTATTGCCGGAAGTTATACGGACACAGTTGATTTAATTGAAAGGCCGGCTATTTATATTTGGGACGGAGATACCGCTGTTTACAGACATATAACATTCTATAACTATCCAAACCTGGAAGGAATGTCGTTTAATCAGACAGCCAAAACATTCACAACAAATACTTCTGGCGCCTATGATTATGCCATGACCATCACTGACCATTATTTCGGGGGAAATGACCTCGTTTATCATCAGTTCTGGGGATGGTATCCAATTTCAGCCTACAGCGGCATAGCTCGCTCCGTTTGCAGCAGCCCTGATGGTTTAACTTTTATGGCTAATGGCAATGGTATTTATATGGTTAATTCGGACAGTATTGGCCAAAGTTATCAAACACTATTAACCGAACAAAATTGTTTTGATGTTGAATATTTTAACAATGAAGTCTACATCTTAGTTGATAGAACGACCATCAAAAAATTTGATTTAAACATCACTTTAATTGATGAATTCAGACCAAAGCCAAAAAGTGAATCTACGGGACTAACCGAATTTTATAATCTATCCGGACAAAAAATTTCTGGATTAAATAAAAATTTACCTGCCGGTATTTACCTCAAAAAAACTGGTAACAAAGTAGAAAAAATTCACTATCTAGGAGAATAAAATCATTTTAAAAAGGGGCTAAAAAACAGCCTCTTTTTTTCTTGTCCAAAAACTCAATAAATATGGGGATTTTTATCATCCCCTTGACAAGATTAAAGAAGGATGTTATAATACAGCCATACAACCAGTTCGTTGAAAAATAAGGTTAACTGAGTTAATTATCTGGCTTATCATTAATATAGGCCCAATAATTAACTCAATTTCTAAACCTTAAATCCAATAATCATGAAAAAGTTATTTTTGATATCCACAATTTTAATGTTTGTGTTTTGTGCTTGTAAAGCTCAAAACAATAACTCCGAACTGTTAACCGTTAATTATTCTAAGACGCCAGAACAAATGCTTACCCCATATGTTCATTGCAGTCTTATCACTGAAAAATTTCCCTTGTCGGCTGAGTTGGTTGGAAAAAATATTGAAGTATCAACCAAACTTTTCACTTTTGACAAAGGCACTTCTTTAAAAGATGCTATATCTATAATGGATAAAGCTGGCTGTCGCCCTGCTACCTTTTTTGAACTTCTTGCTTTCGGCGAAACTCAACCGAAATCAGGTAAGCATATCGAAGTTGTCGCTCTCGGCTCTATTCTAGATGCAGACCATGAAGAGGATTCAAACAATGAAGATGATGCACCTTATTTAGAAATATGCAATTCTAAAAGTTCTATTACTATAATATCTCTCTTCCCCGAACTTTTTGAACATTGCAGTTTTCTAGCAGTTCAAAAATAAGCAGACAAATAAAGGAATATAAAAAGAGGCCCAAAACAGCCTCTTTTTTTCTTGCCCAAAAAATATTTTTGCTAAATCGAACTACAAGCCCCGAACCTCGCCTTGATCGCCCACCTTGACCTTACGCCAAGATAATTTGCGCTTGATAAGACTCAGAAAGTCGTAAAACTCTTCACTCTTCAGTAGAGCGCAAACCAGCAGATAGGTAATAATCCCAAACAGGGCGGCAGCCGTACCTTGAGCCAAAACTCCAAAAAAAGTTGTCATATCAATATAAGGCCAGACTATATTTTTCATCATTTGAACAACAAAACCAGCAGCAATTCCGGCCGCTGAGAACTTAGCGGTGGAAATTAAAATCTTAGTCTGATCCATGTTGCCGATTTTGATATACAGCCAGCCCCAAAGCAAAATAAAATTCAAAATGCTGGAGATGGAAAAAGCCAAAGCCAAACCGGCCACACCCAAACGACCGGAGAGCCAGAGGGACAAAAAGATATTAGCAACAACGACAAAGATGCCGATGATAAATGGCGTCTTGGAATCTTGCCGGGCATAAAAGAGTCTGGTCTGAAGTGGAATTATCGCCTGGGCGAAAAGACTTAAAGCAAAAAATCCTAAGGTGTCCATCGTCAAAATAGTATCTTGCCAATCGAAAGAACCAGTTCCCAAAATAATTCGAATAATCTGGGCCCGGAGAGTAATCAATAAAACGGTAGCGGGAATGATAAAAAATAATATTTGCCGAGTGGCCGAAGAAAAATGACTGATCATTTTTTTGTTGTCATGAGCGGCGGCCGACAAAGCCGGAAAAGCCGCGACTGCAAAAGAAATTCCAAAGATGCCCACCGGGAAAGATTGCAGATTATTGGCGAAATTGAAAACCGATAAAGAACCGCTAACCAGTTCTGAGGCGATGATGGTAATAATTACTAAATTAATTTGGGAAATCGCCAAACTCAGAGTCCGTGGAATCATCATTTGAGCGATTTTAATCAAATTCTTATTTCTGAAATTAATCGCCAGGCGATAGCGCCAACCCAGGTTATAAACAATCGGGATTTGGATCACCATATGTAAAAAAGCTCCCAGGACGACACCCCAAGCCAAACCTGGAATACCCATTAAGGGAAAGAGCCATAAAGCTCCGACGATAATACCGACGTTATACAAAATTGGAGCCAGCGAATAGACTAAAAAGTTTTTGAAAGACTGCAAAACTACTCCCAAGATACCGGAGATTCCCAAAAATAGTGGTGACAAAAACATAATCCGAGTCAAAGCAACCGTAGTTTCTTTGGCCTCGGGCGAAAATCCGGGAGAAATTAAAGCGATTAAGTTCGGAGCAAAAATAATACCCAAGACACTTAACCCAATCAAGGCCAACATTAAAATATTTAAAAGGTTATTGGCTAGGTCCCAAGCCTCGGAGTTTAGATATTTGAACAAGCCAGTACTCTTGTAACTCTTGAAGTCCTTGATCAACCCGGTAAAGATGGGAATGAAGCCGGCGGATAAAGCTCCCAGGATCAAAAGATTATAAACCAAGTCCGGGATTCGAAAAGCGCTGTAATAAATATCCAAAGATTCACCGGCACCAAATTGTCCGGCCAAAATTCTATCCCGGAAAACCCCCAAAAAACGCGACAGTAAAGAAGACACACCGACTAAAGCGGCGGCCATGGTGATACTGTTTATTTGACGACTAAACAAATTCTTAAACATAATTGTTATGAGATAATCCGCCAGTCAGCAGCGACCAAACCATGGGGCGAAATAAAAGCCGGATTAATATCCAATTCTTTTATTTCCGGATGCGCGAGCGACAATAAAACTAATTTTTTAATATTGGCTACTAAGGCCTCTAAATCAAAAGGTTCCTTCCCCCTGGCACCTTGAATTAATTGATAGACTTTTAATTGCTTAATTTCTTCCCTAATCAAATGATTATTATCTTCCGCTAAAAATAATCTGACATCTTTAATAATCTCCGTATAAATTCCACCCCAACCGACCATAATAATCGGACCGAAATTATCATCCCGCTTGAATCCCAGAATTATTTCCAGCCCGTCGGCAATCATTTCTTGAGCCACCAAATAATTAGCGCCTTTTTTTAATAACGGCTGACTATTAATTTTCTTTAATTCTTTCTCATTTTTTAAATTTAAAAATATCGCTTGAGCCTCGCTCTTATGCACCACAGTCGGACCGACGATTTTAGCGGCTAGCGGATATTTAATCTGAATATTGGTCTTAGTAACTCTGACGGTCTTGACCGTCTTCAGGCCATATTGATCCAATAGTTTTTTGGTGTCCAAATAATCCCAAAGACCGCTAATTTTAGAGCGGGGAGAAATTAACTTGGGCTGTTTATAAATCACCAAACTCTTTTTATTCTTTTGCCAATTAAGATAATGGCCCAAAACCCTGATGGCCTCTTCCGGATAATCAAAATTAGGGACTAAATATTCCGCCAAAATCTTTTTGCCGTCGGCAATGGCCACCCCACCGATGAAACTGGTCACGATTAATTTATCCGGATATTTTAAACTAAAACGACCGATAACTTCGGCGATATTCTTCACATCCGTCCCGCTTTGAGGGGTTAACAGAATTAATAGGGCTTGAACTTTAGTCTCGGCTAATAACACCCCTAAAACTTGGGCATAGCGTTCACTAGTGGCATCGCCTAAAATATCTAGAGGATTGGCGACATGGCCAAAACTTGGCAAAATTTTAATGATTTTATTTTTCTGGTCTAAAGATAGTTTGGGTAAGGATAAATTACTCTCAAAAATAGCATCAACGCTGACAACCAGCGGTCCGCCCGCGTTAGAAACCAGATAGAGATCGGGATTATTTAAATTTAACGGTTTTTTAATTAATCGCATCAAATTAAATAACTCATTCATATCATTTAGCACTATGGCTCCGCTTCTAATTAAAGCGGCCTTAACCGCTTCACCGCCACCGGCCAAACTGCCGGTATGAGACATAGCGGCGGCACTGCCAGCTTCCGTTCGGCCCGCTTTTAAAATGGCGACGGGTTTTATTTTAGCTAAACGAGAAACTAAATTCAAAAATCGGCGGCCATCGGATATTTCCTCTAAATAAGCCACCACCAAATCACTGCTGGTATCGGTCAATAAATATTCCAGAAAATCATTTTCATCTAACACCGCCTTATTGCCCAGACTCATGAACAAAGAAAAACCAATATTCTTATTCTTCGTCCAATCCAGCACCGCGCTGCCAATGGCGCCCGATTGCGACAAGAAAGCGATATTGTGATTCTTTTTTCCTTCTTCCGGGCCAAAAGTATTAGCAAAAGTAATGTTCAAATGAGCCCGGTAGTTGATAAAGCCTAAACAATTCGGCCCGAGAATATTTAAACCATTGACTTCGGCTATCTTTTTTATCTCTGACTCAACGGCCCGACCGGCTTTTCCGGTCTCACCGAAGCCGGCGGAAATAATTACTAAATTCTTAATGCCGCCGCGGGCCGCTTTCTTGACCTCTTCCAAGACAAAAGGAGCGGGAATGACTATTACCGCCAAATCAACCTTGGCCTTTAATTCATTAATGGTCGGATAAGCCTTAAAGCCCAAAATTTCCGTTTCGTGTAAGTTAATCGGGTAAACATCACCGGGAAAACCGGCGGATTTTAAATTAGACAGAATTTGCCAACCTAATTTAGCCGGATTAGAGGAAGCACCGATAATAGCCACTGATTTTGGGCTTAAAAATGACTTGAGCTTGTCCATATTGACAAATATTTAAAAGTATGTTATCATGGTCTTATCACCAAAAATATGTAAGAAATGAAAGATATCTATGTAAGCTCGGGACTTTTTACCATGGATTTAATCGCCGTCGTATGTAGCATTATTGTCGGAATACTTGCGGGGATTATTTTCAACGCAGTAATAGGGGTGTTTGTCTTCTTGATCATTCCGGCAATCATTTTGACCCAGCATATCAGTTGGGTAAAATCATTAAAAAATCCGAAGTAAAATCAGCCAAAAATGGCGCGACCTTCCCTCAAAGAAGGTCGTTTTTATATTATTTTCCTGGCTTAAACAACAATAAAATCATAGCATTAAGACACCAAAGGAGCAACCAAAAGCTAAGATTTAAATAAACCGTAACTATCTGCGGTTTGATTATCTCCATCACCACAAATAATACCAAGGCGCCGGATAAAGCATAAAATAACTCCTGACAAAATACATGGAATTTAGATCCGCCAATAAACTTGAGTCTATTATTGAACATATTCTTTAATTTTTTGGATTAAACTTTTCCCCGTCAACTCAATTTGGAGCGATTTGATCTCTGCCCCAGTAATATTATTCTCCGCTAATAGCCCGGGGATAGAAATCATAAAATTGATATTGCCCTTTTCCCGATAAACATCGCTAAGATCCATTTTCACTTCCGCCTTTTTCCAAATCCCTAAACTAACCGGAAAATTATAATTAGCCACAATATATTTAATGCCGTCCAAATCGGTATTAGCTTCAATCTTTTTAATGGCGGGATTAAATAAAGAATCGACTGAAAAGGAAAATACTCCACTGGTTTCCACGACTGTTTCCGGACGAGAAACAATGAGACTATTAATCTTCTGGGGATTAATAAAAGACATCTTATATTGTTTATAAGTCTCAGGAATAGCTAAATAATCACTGTCTAAAGCGATTTTACCCACCCCGGCCGGATCATTAACCTTAGCCCTGATAAAGGCCCCGTCGGTCCAGAGATTAATGCTTTGAGAGGAGGGATTATAAAGCCAAAGGCGGGAAATAAAAGCTAATTTACTTTGAGTAGTCTTAATATTTTGACTGACTAAATCATCACTGGTTTTTACTTCTATTTTATAAACTCCCGCCACTAGACCAGAAATCTTGATATTAATATTTCGGACCTCACTCATTTTCTCGTCATCATTCTTGTCGCCGTCATCCGGCAAAGAATATTCCGCGATAGCCTTTTTGTCATGACCATAAACATAAATTTGGACCGGATCGCCATTCTTATCTAAATTTCGATTCAGATCCACAAAGTCAACGGAAAAATTTAAATCTTCATTATCAATATAAGCATAGAATTGATAAGTTCCGCGCAAATCAGGTAAATTAACAACCTGCGCGCCGGCTTTATAATCCGTAATCTGATAAGGAAAATTATACTGATAATTATAAAACGCCAGCTCGCCGCTTTGGGGCAGATTGGCTAAAAGCTCTGCCACATCATTAAATTTTTTCTCTTTTTGCAACAACACCAAGCCATTATCATTTTTTTTCTTCCACTCATTGGATAGGCGATCAATAATATAATTGAAAATGGGGTAAAGGTGATAATTACGCAGGATCGGATCAACCATGACTCCGGTTTCAATGATCGGATACGTTTCATAATCAAAACCGCGATAGACAATAGTCATTTTAGCCGTTTCAAAACGACGCGGAGTAAATAATGAAAAATAAACCGAGTCGCCGATAATCTTCAAATTATCTCCCTTGGTGTCAACCCGATCCAAAGGAGTAAAATTACCAAAGAAGCCCTTGCCCCCAAAAAGATTATGCCCATTTTGATGATAGGTGTAGGTTATTTTGCCATATGGGACAATGGCTAAATACTTCAAAGCAAAAACGGCCAAAATAACAATTGACCATAAAATAAGCCTGATTTTAAGGCGATAAGAGAGTTTTTTCATAAATAAAGCTACTACTATTATACCAGAAAAGACGATAACAAAAAAGCGCTAAAACTTATACAGGAGCTCCTGATATTTAAAAGCACCGAATGTTTTCGGCGCTTTTTGAGCAACAATTTATAATCAAACTTCATTCGACTCATCCAAGGCATCTTGCAGAATACTCCTTTCGATTTCAAATCCAGCCCTAATATCCAGAAGCACCTGGTATGTTAATAAGTCAAGCGTTGTATACACTTTGGCTGGCAAAGTAATTGGTGATCCTCTGAATGGGGGTTAAGCCATTTAGAGCTGAATGAGCCCTCTCATAATTATAGCGAGCCACATATCTTTGTAATGATCTTCTTCTTTCTTCGTGATTTTTAAATTCATTGATCCGACACCACTCTCTCATGATAGTTTGGATAACTCTTTCGGCTTTGCCGTTGGTCTGTGGGCGTTTCACTCTAGTAAAT
>MNUV01000012.1 GCA_001871235.1 Candidatus Falkowbacteria bacterium CG1_02_41_21 | reverse complement strand
CAGCTCTAGGGCTGTTTGGACTTGTTTCATGTCTCCGGCTCGTTTGGCATCACGAGATTTGGCTCTGGCATTAGACAAAGAGATAATAGAGACAGTGGCGAGGATGCCAATGATGGCTATTACCACGAGAAGTTCAATGAGAGTAAAGGCGGGTTTATTATTATCCTGTAGTCCCCCTCGGATTTTTAGACGCATAAATATATTGAGAGTTTAGTTAATACTGATATTATAGCATACTACCCCCCCCGGCAAACAATAGGGGCAAAAAATATAGGCTTTTGTAAATTTCGCCTCATCCCCCATCTTTCTCTTTTTCCTATATTGTTAACATGAGACAAAATTTTGTTAAAAAAACAATAAGCTTTTTTTGACTGGCAATTTACTAATTTTAATATCAAAATTATCTAAGCTCCCTTTAACCATATTATTCTGATGGATCAATCACTATAACTAAACTCCAAAAACTCTCTGGGCGTTGGCAAAAGTCATATCTTCCACCTCTTTGGCGTTTATTCCTTTGAGTTGAGCAATTCTTTCGGCCACATATTTTACATACGCCGGCTCGTTTCTCTTTCCTCTGTATGGCACGGGGGCCATATAAGGAGCGTCGGTTTCAATCATAATTTTGGCCAAAGGAAAATTCTTGATTAGCTCATCCCAATTCTTCGCGAAGGTAATGAGGCCGGTAAAAGAAATCATCAAATTTAATTTTTGATACTCCCCAGCCAATTTTTGATCCCCGGAGAAACAATGCACCACGCCCCATTCTTTAGTTTGATCTTTTTTATATTGCTGATAAAAATCGGTGAGGATGGGCAATAGGTCTGGATGAGCATCACGGCAATGGATGATAACGGGCAGGCTTAGATTGTGAGCTAATAATAATAATTCTTTCAAAATAGCTTGCTGTTTATCTTTCACTTCCGGGATATTCTTGTCTACCGGCAAATGAAAATAATCTAAACCGATTTCGCCGATGGCCACCACTTTTTTATTATCCTTAGCTAATTGATAATAATAATCATAATCAAATTTTTCGGCTCGGCTGGTAAACTCATACTTCCCTTCCGCGCTATCATTTTTGACCGCGATGTCCTCCAAATGAATCGGATGCAAACCAATGGCCGCATAAACGCCTTCGGGATATTTATTGGCATATTCCACGGCTCGCCGGGACGTTTTTTGTTCCGAGCCAACCAAAATCATCTGGGTATTATCTCCTAATGATTTTCTGATTATGGCGTCGGCATCGTCTTTAAAATCTTTAAAATTTAAATGGCAATGAGTATCAATATACATAAATTAAAAGTTAATTTCATCCATTATCTTCTGCTCTTTTTTGCTTAGTCCTTTCGGAATCTTGACCGTCACTTCCACCAAATGATCACCGCGCGCCCGGCTATTTAAGACTGGCACGCCTTTATCCTTTAAACGAAAAGTGGTGCCGGATTGGGTGCCTTCCGGAATCTTTAGGTTTAATTTCCCGTCCACGGTTTCCACTTCAATTTTGTCTCCCAATATAGCCTGTTTGACTCCGATAGTCTCCTGGGTATGAATATCATAATCGCTCCGGACAAATTTCTTGCTGGAACTGACTTTCACCCGCAAGAATAAATCACCCGCCGGATTGCCCTTGGCCCCCGCGTCGCCCTGACCGGATAAACGAATTGATTCTCCGGTGTTAATGCCGGCTGGAATTTTTACTTTTAACTTGGCTTCAGTTGATTTTATTCCTTCACCCGAACAGTTTTTACAGACTTCGCTATAGCGCTTCCCGGCGCCATGACAATGCGGACAAATCGATTCCATCCGCATACTGCCTAAAATAGTTCTTTGAATCTGAGCGATTTTTCCTTGGCCCTTACAAGTCGCACAAGTTTCCACTTTAGCTCCCGGTTCAGCTCCACTGCCTTGGCAATGAGAGCATATTCCCAAACGATGAAAATTGATTTCTTTTTCCGCGCCAAAAACAGCTTCCATAAAATCCAGAGTCACCAACATTTCCAAATCCCGGCCTCGTGACCTTTGTTGGCGCTGACTTCTTCCGCCGCCAAAACTAAACATATCACCCATGCCGCCGAATAAATCGCCCAAGTCGCCAAAATCAAAATCGGAACCGGAAAAATTCTGCCACTGAGCGCCACCACCGGCCTGGCCATTTTGGAAACCGGAACCGAATTGATCATATTGCTTTTTCTTTTCAGCGTTACCTAAAACCTGGTAAGCCTCATTAGCTTCTTTAAACTTCTCGGCATTACCGCCTTTATCCGGATGATGCTCATGCGCTAATTTCCTAAAAGCTTTTTTAATTTCTTCCGGAGTCGCTGATTTATTGACTCCCAGAGTTTGATAATAATCTTTATTCATAAATTAATTGTTGATATCGTAATTACTCATAAACGCCCCGACCGCCAAATTAGCTTCTTTGCTGTTGCCCATATTAGCAAACAATCGCAAAGCACCGGCGCCTAAAGTCTTTTCGATTTCTCTTAAATGCATAATCTGACCGGTCAGCATCCCTAATTTAAATTTATTCCAAACCACTGATTTATCTTCATTATTTTTCTCGGCTATTTTAGCTATCAACCACTCCACCGCGGCGCAATAGCCATAGCGCTTTAAAGGCGAGGCTTTGATTTCTTCAGCGCTGATATTTAAATTCTGGCTCAAATCGGCTTGATGTTTGTCTAAGATTTCTTGGGCCATTAAATCGGTAATCGCCTCATTAAATCCTAGAAATAATTGGCTAACCTCCAGCTCGGTTTCCGGCTCTCCTGATGATTTTTCCGCACCACTTTTAATTCCCGTAGTATTATAGCCTAATTTAGCCGAATTCAGTTCACCGGCCGCATCCAGATCATAACGAATGGCGGAATAAGCATGAATCATTTCGTGTAAGGCAATATGGGCGATTTTCCAACGATTCATATCTTTATCCTTTTTAATATAAATCGCATCGGAAAAAGGCTCATAATTTCCGCCTGCCGTCTGACGTAAATGCGGAAATTGCTTATGATAGCCACCGGGCAAAGCAAAATGAATCCTGCGGCCGGGAAGGGGCTGACGCAAATCTTCAACGCCCAAACTAATCGCTTCGGCTCTAATATATTTATCAAAATCTTTAATCATGATGCGCTCTTCATCCTTTTTAATTAATTCACCAAAGACTGAATCTCGGCCGTTATTAAAAATTTTCTCCATAAAAGCCTTAACGTTTTTTTCTTCGGCTATCTTTTCTTCCGAGCTCAAATCCTGGCTCGGAGTCGATAAAACCCGACCGTCAATTTTATAATAATTTCTTTCTCCCATGTAATTAAAGTTTAACAAGGCGCCCGAAACAAATGTCTTGGGCAACCTATAAACTTTATTTATTTCTTCTCTCCCGGTTCCACTTCACCTTCCACCACATTATCTTCGGCCGGCTTTTCTCCTTCCGGTTGAGCGCCTTCTTCCTTTGGCTTATTGGCTTCTTGCGCTTGATACATGGCCGTGCCGATTCTTTGAGCGACTTGATTTAATTCTTCCATCACTTTTTTCATTTCTTCGTAGTTCTCTCCGTCTTTAACCGCCTTCAAAGCCGCTGTTTTATCTTCCAGCTCTTTCTTGTCCTCCGGCTTCATCTTCTCACCGGATTCTTTCAATAATTTTTCGGTGGTAAAGATCACGGCATCAGCCTGATTCTTAATTTCCACATTGTCTTTTTTCTTTTTATCTTCATCGGCATGAAGTTCCGCTTCTTTTTTCATCTTCTCAATTTCTTCTTTCGACAAACCAGAAGAAGCGGTAATGGTAATCTTTTGTTGTTTATTGGTAGCTTTATCCGTCGCCGAAACATTCAAAATGCCATTAGCGTCAATATCAAACTTCACTTCCACTTGCGGGATACCGCGTGGAGCTGATGGCAGTCCGTCCAGGATAAATCGGCCTAAAGTCTTATTGTCCCCCGCCATCGGACGTTCTCCCTGCAGAATATGAATTTCCACACTCGGTTGATTATCAGCCGCCGTGGAAAAGACTTGAGATTTAGACGTAGGAATAGTGGTATTTCGTTCAATCAGAGGAGTGGCGACACCGCCTAGAGTTTCAATGCCTAAGGTTAGCGGGGTCACATCCAATAGCAAGACATCTTTAACATCGCCTTGGAGCACGCCGGCTTGAACGGCCGCGCCCAAAGCCACGACTTCATCCGGATTGACACTCAAGTTCGGTTCTTTACCGAAAAATTCTTTTACTTTTTGTAAAACTAAAGGCATCCGAGTCATACCGCCGACCATTAACACCTCATTAATATCGTTTAAGGAAAAACCGGAATCGGCCAGTGCTTTCCGACAAGGCTCGATGGTCTTATCAACCAAATCCATAATTAATGATTCCATTTTAGAGCGGCTGATTTTCATCACTAAGTGTTTCGGGCCGTTAGCATCGGTGGTAATAAAAGGTTGGTTGATTTCTGTTTCCATCGTAGTGGAAAGTTCAATCTTCGCCTTTTCCGCCGATTCCTTAATCCGTTGCAAAGCTAAAGTATCTTTCGATAAATCAATGCCTTGATCTTTCTTGAATTCGGCAATAATCCAATCAATCAATCTCTTGTCAAAATCTTCGCCGCCTAAATGAGTATCGCCATTAGTGGCTTTGACCTCCACGGTATCGGCCGAAATATCCAGAACCGAAACGTCAAAAGTACCGCCGCCCAAATCATAGACCGCAATTTTTTGACCCTGCTTCTTGTCAAAGCCATAAGCTAAAGCGGCTGCGGTTGGTTCGTTGATAATTCTCTTCACATCTAACCCCGCAATTTGACCGGCATCCTTGGTAGCTTGGCGTTGCGAGTCATCAAAATAAGCCGGAACGGTGATAATCGCCTCAGTAATAGTTTCTCCGATTTTAGCTTCGGCGTCAGCTTTTAATTTAGATAAAATCATCGCTGAAATTTCCTGCGGCGAATATTCCTTGTCATTCATCACCACTTTCACGCCTTCACCCGACTTTACAATCTTATAAGGCATAGTAGAAACATCCCGAGTCACTTCGGCATCGGTAAATTTCCGGCCGATTAAACGTTTGACGGCGTAAACCGTGCTCACCGGATTAATTACCGCCTGGCGTTTGGCCGTGGCGCCCACCAGACGTTCATTATTCTTAGAAATCGCCACAATGGAGGGCGTAGTCCGATTCCCTTCAATGTTTTCAATGATTTTAGGGCTCCCGCCTTCCATAATAGCCATAGCGCAATTGGTGGTGCCTAAATCAATACCTAAAATTTTTCCCATATGATTTATTGTTTTATTCGGTTCAGACCAAAATCTCGACCGAAATATAAATTAATTATTTTTATTATTTATTATTCATTTAAAGCATCCCACAAACTTTGATTATAGCTATCCGTCGAAGTTTCCACCTTCTGCAAATCAACCTTAACATTCTCTTTAATCTCTTGCCCGGTTTGGAGCTGATCTAAGGTCCCGCCCTTGACCACCATAATGATCAAAATAATAATAGTCGACAACAGCAAAATAAGTAAAAGCGGACTGGCCGCTGAAATTTTATTTTTAATCATAAAATTTTAATTATTTTTGACCGGTTTGAATCTTAATGGTCTTCGGCTTAACTAAAGTAGCTTTCGGCACCGAGATTTTCAAAACTCCATCGGCTGAAATAGCCGAAGCCTTGTCGCCGACGACCTGAGTCGGTAATTGAATGGAACGGAAGAAAGAACCACGACGAATTTCTTTGCGATAGTAGTTTTTGTCTTCCACCTCGCTCTTCTTCTCGCCTTCACCCTTGATAGTTAGGACATCATTGGCGATGGAAATATCCACTTTGGCCGGATCAATTCCCGCTAATTGAGTTTCAATGATCATGTTATTTTTATCTTCATAAATATCAACCGCCGGAGAAAATCCCATCTGGCTAGCGGTCTCCGATGATAAATCAGACATCATTTTGTCCATTCCTTCAAACGGACTATCGGCTAAGAACGGGGTCCATTTAATTAACGACATATTTTAAGCGAAATTTTTTATAAAACTTATCATTAAATAAGTGGATATAAAAAATCTTATTATTATTTTTTAACTATAACTTTAGCCGGAGAAATTACTTTACCATTTAATTTATAGCCGGCTTTTACTTCCCTCTCCACCACTTCTCCTTCTCCCTCTAAAGCTTCCATAGTAGTGTGGTCAAAAGCTTCACCGACGGTTTTAATCTCTTCCACCCTGCGGACTTCTAAAATATCTTTAAATTGTTTTAAAACGTGTTTCACCCCGATAACCCAAGGACTGGCCTGTTCTTCCTCGGTTAAACTGGCGACTGATATTTTTAAATTATCATAAATCGGCAAAATATCCCCGAGAAAATCAGCCAGAGCATAACGAAAAAATTCTTCTTTTTCTTTTTGCATTTGCCGCACCAAATTTTGATAATCGGCCAAAGCGCGCAAATATTGCTCTTTATAATCCTCATTGATAATTTCCGGCTCTTTTTCTTCTTCTTTGGCTTCTTCTTTTACTTTTCCTTTTTCTTCTTCTTTGGCTTCTTTTAAATCTAAATCTTGATCTGTGCTCATATTAATATCTTATTTATATTTTATTTAAATTATTCTCCAAATATTCCACTAAAGCTAAATTCTTTTCATAATCCATGCGCATCGGACCTAAAATTCCAAAGATGCCGGTTTGATTATCTTTTTTGTATTTCAAAATTACCGCACTCAAGAAATTACCAAAAGGATTCTTGGGACCGATCAACACTTGTTGACCGGAGTCAAGCGAATCAAAGACCTCAGCGATAATTTCTTCCAGGCGGTCAATGATACCGGAGACATCACAGACTAAATTAAATTGACGAAACTCGGCCTGAGAAAAAAGATTGGAAATACCGGTATAATATAAATCATTCTTATGAAAAGCCCAAAAGACCGCGCCCTCAGAAATTTCCGCGATAATCTTAGCCACCTGACGTCGGGAAGCTTCATCATTCTTAAAAGCGACATTTAGTACCCGCTGCTCTTTTTCATTTAATTTCCTTTTTTTATCCACCAAAACATTTTGCACGTAAAGATCATAGGCTAAAGCCGTCGGCACCCGGCCAGCCGAGGTATGTGGTTGAAAAATGTAACCGGCTTCCTCCAGTTCCATCATTTCATTTCGCACCGTGGCCGGGGAAATATCCAATTTATACCCCTCCACCAAGCCCCCGGAAGACACCGGTTGAGCCGTTTTGAGGTATTCTTTAATGATAGTTCTCAGAATTAATTGTTTTCGCTCGGCCATAGCCATAATATTTGTTTACAAGGTTATTATAGCAAAATTAGCACTCCTGTCAAGGGAGTGCTAATTGATGATTGCCAGTTATTTATTTTATTAATAGTTAAATCTAGTTCTTGAAACAACGAACTGAAAGTCCATCGGCCCGGGCGGCGCTACCACGATAAATTTCGGGATAACTATAATCTAAATAACGATATCGGGCGGAGAAGTCACTACCCAGGAGGGGGGTGCCGACCAAAAGTAGGCGCCAACATTATGATCAGGGAACGACCCGCTGGTGCTGCTGCGATAACCAGCCGGAAGAGCAGTAAAGCCAGAAGAATTAGTAGCTCCGGTATTAGGACTATTCCAATGAGTAACGCCGGTTTCTTTTAGCTCACCTCCAGCCGGAGGACAGCCATCATTATCAGAATCACAATTGGGGTCAGTAGCTAAGCCTTGTTCCAAGTCACGCCAATCACTATTAGTCCCTAGGTCGCTATCACCTGGAACATGCCAACCCGAAGGACAAATACCTTGTTGCTTAGCTAAAATAGTTTGAGAGCCACTATTAGGACAATCAAGGGTATAAGTACCATCGAGATTATCGGTACTAGTTGCCCAGTTGCAATCATAGGGTAGTCCAAGAGTCTCAGCCCATTCATAGAGACCACCTTCATCAGTACAGTTATTGGCATCATTGTCATAACAATATTTTTGGATACCACTATATCCTTGGCAGGACCAATAACCGGAAGGAGGCGAAGAAACATCAACACAATCATCATTAGTCCCGGGATTACCATCAAAACCGACGGCGTTAGTTCCACTACCAATATAATCGCCAATATTCATATTCTTCGCCATCCAACATTGTCCGCCAATATCAACCGTTGGGTAGTTCTCTCCGCCATAAGAGCAAGTCTCTCCGCAAGCAGTACTGGCCGAACAAGCAGCTATTCCCCCGCTACAATCCACATCAATAATCCCGCCCGGAGTCAGACATTTAGGACCAGATGCCAGGGTGCCAGTAGTGTTGCCGAGACAGAGAGAAATATTATAGGAATTACCATTTTCGGTTTGAGTATAATAGAAGGTATTTTGATTATCGGTACAATTTCCGTCAACCGGGGTCGGAGCAGCCGGTATTACTTGCATATAGGTGGAAGTACCAGTGGTAGAGGTCGAATAGATTTGGTTGGTATTCCATTCTTCGGCTGTGGGATATCTTCCCTTGTCATTAAAGAATAATTCCAGAGCGGTTTGAATTTGTTTCATGTCTCCGGCTCGTTTGGCATCACGGGATTTAGCTCTGGCGTTAGACAGAGAGATAATAGAGACGGTCGCCAAAATACCAATAATCGCAATGACCACGAGAAGTTCAATGAGAGTGAAAGCTTTTTTTGATTTCATAAGTAAAATGAGATCTAAATTGCTTCTATTAGTACTGATATTATAACATATTACTCTCTTCAATAGATAGGGCTCAATAACCAAATTGGGATAAAAGTCCGGAATAATAAAATTCATGAGAGAGAGAACCAAAAGTATAGTCTACCCCGCTGATAGTAATGATTGAGCCGCCCACCTGAGGATCGGCCTTGGGTTTGGAACGGGTGAAACCGATATTAAAGAGGGTGGAAATGAGTTCCGGCCGGCGCGCGATGTTATAACCCGACTTATCCCATTGAGCGATTAATTGTTTTATCAATAATCCGCCATACAGATAAGAATAATAATGGTCTTTGTTATTGGTCAAGCGATCATATCTTTCTTTAGGAATATCAGCGGAAGTGAAATCCAAAAGATGAGTATAGGACTCGCCAATATAAAAAGCGGAGTTGGGACTGGTTAAATTTTTCTCCACATCAATGGCCGTAATCTCTTTTATCGCCATCACGCCCCAAGCCATTTTATTGGCGCTGGCCAAAATGGAAAGCGGTTTAAAAAACTTTTCAAAATATTCACGCTGGGTATTATAGAGCCTTAATTGTTCCACGATCAGAATCGAGACGATAGTCCGCGGATCAACACCAGCTTCCTTAGCCGCTTTTCTGATAACTGCTTCATCTTTTAAAACGGCTCTTTCCACCACCGACCAGGACTCCGTATTAGACCAAGAAAAAATATTCTGGCCTTGGGCCGCGGCATAGGCTTTGATAATCTCCGCTTCCGACAAAGAAATAATGGAAACGGTGTCGCAATCATCCAAACGACTTTGCCAATCGGCGTTATTTTCCAACCGCAGAGACACCGCTAACACCATCTGATTAAATAACCACTCCGAAGCGTTCTGTTTATAAACATCCAGGATATTTTTAGCGTTAACCGGAGCCGCTTCGCCGATGACTGAAATCTTACATAAATCCCTTAATTTCCGTAGTTTTAACTCACTTAACTGTTGGGAGGTATTGTTCAGTTCGGTAATCTGCCTCTCTAAATCATCAATCGCCAAAGTTGAAGTGCTACCGCTCGTGCTGGTCGCCAACTGATCATATTTATCCGCTGCGGCATATTTTAAAGAAGCGGCTTGGTACTTATCGTTATTCTTGTCAACCATCGCCACCGTCATGGTTAAATTATATTTCACCGCGAACCAACCGGCGGTTAAAATAAGACCGATAACCGCGAAACCGTAAACAATTAATTTTAAGATTATTTTTAAGACTTTCATAAACATTAATTAATCTTTTTGCTATCCCCGAAATAATATTGTAAAATTTCTTTCACAATGGGAACGGCCACGGTACTGCCTTCACCGCCCGCTTCCACCAAAACGGTAATCGCTATCTCCGGCTGGTCATAAGGCGCGAAACCGGTAAACCAAGCATGAGTTGCCTGCGTACTGGACCATTGCGCCGTGCCGGTTTTTCCGGCGACTTCTACCGGCAAAGAATTCAAACTACGGCCGCTGCCGGCGGTGATTGTCTGGCGCATACCCTCTTGCACGATCTTAATATTCTCCGGACTGATAAAATTGGATCGAACAACTTGAGGTTTAATCTTGGTGATTAAATTATTATTATGATCTAAAATTTTGGTAACGACATGAGGTTCATATAAAGTTCCGCCATTGGCAATCGCCGCCGTATAATTAGCCACTTGCAAAGGGGTCACGGTAATGTCTCCCTGCCCGATGGAGGCGTGATAAGTATCGCCAATATACCAAACTTCATTCTTAGTGTCTTCTTTCCATTTTTGCGACGGCAGAAAACCGCTAGCCTCATTAGGCAAATCAATCCCAGTCACTTTATCCAGACCGAATAAGGCGGCATATTTTACTATTTTATCAATTCCTAAACCTTTAAAATCGCCAAAGCCGCCGCCGACATAATAAAAGAAAGTATTAACCGAATCGGCCAGCGCTTTTTTGACATTCGTTAACCCATGCCCCCCGGCTTTCCAATCCGGAAAAAACCACTCACCGACGCGCAACCTGCCGGTGCTCATAAAACTGGTATTGGCATTAATTATTTTTTCCTGCAAAGCGGCGGCGGCCATCACCGGTTTGAAAGTGGACCCGGCCGGAAATTCGCCGGAAATGACCCGATTAAACAAGGGCCGACTGGGGTTAGTCAAAAAACTATTATATTCACTGACCGTCACTCCCCGCGCGAAGAGATTATTATCATAAGCCGGCCAACTGACCAACGATAGAATTTCTCCAGTCCGAGGATCCATAATCACCACCGAGGCTTTTTTGAGTCCCAATTTGCCCAAACTAGTTTTAACGATATCTTCCACCTTTTTCTGCAAGTCATAATCAATTCCCAGCACTAGATTATGCCCGTCTTCCGGCGCGGTTTGACTGACAATTTTTTTCTCTTTGCCTAAAGCGTCAACTTCAATATTCTTATTTCCTTTCTGGCCTTTAAGCTCGGCCTCATAGCTATATTCAATTCCAGTTTTTCCCAAATAATCGATTAGAGAATATTCATTGTTCTCCTGAGCGAGTTCCTGCTCATTAATTTTCCCGGTATAACCCAAAACATGGGCCAAACTGCTGGCTCCGAGCGGCCGCATATCAACCGTTGATGTGGCCGCCGTCACATAATTCCGCCTGATTTTGTTGGAGATAAAAACACCGGGGGTTCTGTCGGCTTCCAAATAAAGTTTGAGAGCAGTTTGATATTCCAAATTATCCACGATAAAAAGCGGCTGATAAGCTTCCAGAGAATTAATCTTAATCTTCTCCACTTGATTTTTTAAGTCATAGAAAGAAGAGCTGTCGGAAATTAATTCCATTTGGCCGACCAGCGCTTTAGAGTCAGCCGTTCCTTGATCTAAAATACTGCTGATTCGGCGTAAAGCATTATCCCGCTCCAGCTCATTATGAGGTAAATCATTTGGAATCAGATATAAAATAAAATTGGCCTCGTTGGTAACCAGCGGCCGGTTTTTACTGTCAAAAATAATTCCCCGCTTCGGCTCAATGCTGACCACCTTCAAACGATTCCCTTCGGCCATGGAATAATAATATTCTCCCCGGACAATCTGCAGCCAAAAAACTCGGGACAAGAGGATGATCAGGGCCAGCAACAATAAACCGGTAATATATTTTAATTTGGACAAGTCAAAAGTCCGCCGCATCATTTCCTTATCATTATTACCGGACAAGAAAGATTCCTCCGCCCAATCAAGATGATAGAAAGAGTCCTCTAAAGAAGCCTGCCTAAACTTGCCTTCTCGAATCACAAAAGGATTTTGGCCTCGTTTTCTTTTGGTTAAAAGATAGTCCTGTTGATTCATAGTGATAATACTTTAGAATAATTGAGACTAAAAATCAAATCTTATCCAAAAACCCCAACAAAACAAAAGAAAAAAATATTATTAGCTCCAGATTTTATTTACGGACATTTTAAGCCGGTTTTAAGAGTAGCCGGCTATAATAGAACTATAAACCAAAAGATAAAACCATGAAAAATTATTGTCCTTATCATCCCTGCCTCAAAACGGCCATTGAGGGATTATGTCCGGAACAAATCTTTTTGGGTCAAATCGGAACGCAAAAATTATGTTCCCAAGACAGAGTAACTTGTCCTTTTTTCCATCCCTTAGCCTTCGGCCGTTTTGAGCCGGAAGATCGCATTTTATTAAATTGGGAAACCCAACCCTCCCTCTCAAACCGGGAATAAATCCCGGTTAATCTAAAAATAATTAACATCAAATATGACTACCTCTGAAGCCCTGGACACTATTTTTTCCTTTATCCCCGATAACATTTTAAATTCTTTTAAAAAAAGAGGCCTATATGACCCGATCCTGTCCGGCCAAATTAATTCCAGCGCCGATATCTACCCTCGCCTCACTAGCGCCCAAGCCATTTGGCAAAATACCGATTATAGTTATTTGAGTAAGATTTTGATTAAATATTTGCACCATGGATCAATTCTGGAAATTGGCTGCGGTAGTGGAAATTTGATAGAGAACCTGGCCCAGTTTAAATTTAAGCCGATCTACGGCTTAGACCATAGTCGGGCCATGATCCGTTTGGCCAAAAAGAGATTAAAAAATTATGGCCAGGTTTATTTAATTTCAGGGAAAATTGAAGATTATAATTTCCAAAAAATGGCGGGAATAAATAATGTCATTATTAATAATTTTTGGGGCCTGCTCAATAAAAGGGCTTCCATTAAACTGCTGCTGGATATCAAACTCAATTTAAAAGGTAAGTTAATTATCGGGCCGATTTATGAAGAAATTCCGACAAAAATAAAACTGGCGGCTGATTACTTGGCTAAAAATCTCCATTTTAACTACAGCTATCCCCTCTTCACCAATTTCAAGCAATTAGGGTATCAAGAAAAAACGATAGAGGTTGATGGCGCTAAATACTATATCTTGTCATCAAATATCTAAAAATATGTTATATTGGAAGAGTTGTATCAAGGTCGGCTCTTCTCTAAATAATATTTTATAAAATAATAAGTAATCTTATGAGTCGTTTAATTGAATCAATTCTAAAACATAAATCGCGACGCTCCAGCCGATATCTGGAAAAGATATTTATGGAAAACGGTATCCCGTGGCGTCAATAAACCATGACCGAGCCCGAATCAAGACGAGAGGCAATTTTAAAAAAATTAAACCAAGGATCAATCATTTTAAGCGTTGTCGCCGGTTTAATTTTATTAATTGATAAACTCCATTATAAAGAAGCCTACCAAGGATTACCCCCGATATCAATTTTGGGTCTGGTTTTAATTTTCCTTTTAGTCGCTCGCCTCAACCGCCGCCATCATTCTCGTCTGGCCGGAATTATTTTTATCGCCACCTACTGGTTAATCAACACCGGCTTTCTGATTCACTGGGGCACTAACCTGCCGATTAGCATTATTTTTTATGCTTTGATAATCCTGTCCGCCGGAATTTTATTTGGAAATATTTGGGGCGGGGCGACTGTCATCTTAAGCGCGGCGGCTATAATTCTGATTGCCAGTTTAGAATCAAACCATTTAATCCATCCCGATCTCTATTGGCAAAATGAAATGATTAGTCCGCTAGATAAGATCCCGGAAATCATCATCTTGGGAATCATGATGATCATTAATTATTTATACAATCGGGAAATCAATAAATCGCTCCACCGAGCTAAAAAACTGGAACTGGAATTAAAAGCGGAACGTGATGAATTGGAAATAAAAGTAGAGGCCCGAACTAAAGAACTGAAAGAAATTCAAATTGAGAAGATGTCGGATTTATATCGCTTCGCGGAATTCGGCCGTCTCTCGTCCGGCATCTTCCACGACCTGATGAATCCTTTAAGCGCCCTGGCTCTAAATTTGGATCAAGTCCAAAAAAATAACCCGGCCAAATCCCATTGTTTGGAAAATGCCATCAGAGCCAGTCATAAAATGGAAGATTTTATCGTGGCTCTCCGCAATCAAATTCGCCGCCAAAGCAATAAACGTTATTTTTCTTTAAATGAAGAAATCATTCAAATCATTAAAATTCTTAATCATAAAATTATAAAAAATAATTTACACCTTAAATTTTCTCCGGAGACCGAAATCAAAAGCTATGGCGATCCCGTAAAATTCAGCCAAGTCGCCATTAACTTGATCAGCAACGCCATTGATGCCTACGAGGACAAGAAATCTAAACATCGAATCATTAATATTTCTTTATACCATCAAGCCGATTATATTTATCTGGCCGTTGCCGACCAAGCCGGCGGAATCAATCCCGATAATCTACCCAAAATATTTGAACCGTTCTTCAGCACCAAACAAGGGCCCCAAGAAGGACTGGGTATCGGCTTATCATCGACTAAAAATATTATTGCCAAAGATTTTGCCGGCAGCATCAAAATAAAAAATGATTTTGGCCGGGGAGCCAAATTTATCGTGAAATTACTCTACCGCCATGACC
>MNUV01000046.1 GCA_001871235.1 Candidatus Falkowbacteria bacterium CG1_02_41_21 | reverse complement strand
AAGAAATGATCCTAACTGAGATCACCTATCGTATCAGAGATGGTACTTGGTGGACTACATTTGTTTAGGGACATAGAACAATCGACAATTATCGGTCTAATTTGTTGCGAGAAGAATCAATCAAATTGGACAGTTTGACCCTTTAGCCACAAGAAATGATTCCCGTCCGACCTAAACTTATTGGTTGGACTGGACCAAAACTAAAAATTAGACCGACTCCAGCCACAAATTGAGTCTTTTTTATTGAGGAAAGAAAAAATGATAATTCCTTAACAATAAAAAAATACCTGGCAAAAGGTATTTTTTATATTGAAATAATTAAATTAATCTAAAAAATCTTTAATTAATCTCTGCGCTTCCTCCAAATCTTTAATCCAATGGATTTTTTTGCCCTGTTTGGCCCAACGCCGGTACCAAGTCTTCTGTCGTTTAGCAAATTGGCAAATAGCGATGAATAATTTTTCCGTCATCTCTTCATAAGTAATTTTATCTTGTAAATAAAAAGATAGATAACGGTACTCCAAGCCGAAACCTTCTAATCTTTCCCAGGAAACCCCCTCCCGGTGAAGACGTTTAACTTCACCCAGCATGTCTTGCTGTTCTAAGCGATCTTGCAGGCGTTTTAAAATCCGAGGACACAGAATTTCTTTAGGAATATCCAGACCTAAAATTAGAAAATCATAAAGAGCCTCCTTGGTTTTGGCTTGATAACTCAAATCACCGCTCAAAACTTCCAGGTATCTGATTAGATGCCGTTTATTATTTTTATCGCTGTTATTTAACTTCTCGGCAAAAGCTTTATTTTTCAAACATAATTTATCATAAAGCTCCGCGCTGCTTAATGGCTCCAATTCTTCCCGTAATTTAATGTCCGGTTTGACGTCGGATAAATGATAATTATCAATTACCGCCTGTAGATAAAGGCCGGTTCCACCCACAATAATCGGCAATTTGTGGCGATCCAAGATGTCTTTTAGGGCTTTAAAGGCTAACTTTTGATACTGTTTGAGATTAAATTCTTTCCGAGGATCGGCCATGTCAATCAAGTGATATTTTATTTTTTTAGTTTTTCTACCAGATTTTTTAACCACATAGTCGGGCAAATCTTTACCGCTCCCGATATCCATCCCAACATAAACCTGGCGACTATCAGCGCTGATAATCTCGCCCTTAAAAATATCGGCCAGCTTTACTCCCAGGCCGGTTTTGCCGCTGGCTGTAGTTCCCAAGATAACAATTACTTTAGATTTATTCATATTGAGCTATAATATTTCCTTCTAGAGACAAATCCCTAACTTTATTAATTTTAACCAGCCCAAAACTTCCCGCCAGATTATTGACCGGAGTCCCAGTAATTCTGACTAGTTTATAAGTCCGGGTCTTGCCATACCACTCACCTTGGCGATTCCGGCCTTCTATTAAAACTGGAACGATTTTTTTCAGATAATACTTATTATTGACCCTGGCTGTCTGGCTTAATATTTTAGTTAAAACATTTTCCCGACGTTTTTTTTCAACCTTTGAGACATCATCTTTCATTTGATAAGAAGCCGTGCCATAGCGCGGACTATACTGAGAAATATAGGCCATATCAAATTTCGTAGCTTTAAAAACTTTAACTGTGTTTAAAAATTGTTTTCTAGTCTCGCCCGGAAAGCCGACAATGACATCAGTAGTAATAGCCATCGGCAATCCCGGTTTGTATTTCCGGCCGACAGATCGAATTTTTTTAACCAAGTTTTGAAAATGAGCTGCAGTATATTGGCGATTCATGTTTCGCAAAATCTCATCATCGCCGGATTGCAAGGCGAAATGAACATGTTCGCAGACCTTAGAGCACCGCCCCAAAGCTTCAATCAGCTTTGGACTGATATCTTTGGGGTGGCTGGAAACGAACCGAATCCAAAAATCCCCCGGCAGATCATTAACCCTTGCCAAAAGCCGAGTAAAATCAATACTACCGGAATGGTAACTATTAACATTTTGAGCGATTAAAATTACTTCTTTATAACCATTTTTTATCAATCCCCTAACCTCTTTGATAATTTCCGAGGCCGGACGATATTTCTCCCGACCGCGGGCATAGGGGACGACACAATAAGAACAAAAATTATTACAGCCGTTTCCAATCGGAACATAAGCGCTAAAGGCCGACTCGTATTTCGGCGCCACCGACAGATAATCTTTGGCAATCAACGGGTTGCTAATCTTATTTTTTATTTTTGGAACCAGAGAAGTTAATTCCTTAATCGGCAACCAAATATCAACTTTGTTCTTGATCCTGGACCTGACATCTTTCCGTTCACTCAAACAGCCAGTGATGACCACAATTGTTTTGGGATTTTTTTTCTTGACCTGATGCACCAAACTATAAACTCGATTTTCGGCCGATTGTCTAATACCACAAGTGGTAACAATTAACACATCGGCCCGAAATTGATTTTCAGCCAAAATAAAATTATTTTTCTCCAAATAAAAAGAGAGCCGCTCACTATCGGCCTTATTCATCTGACAACCAAAAGTAATAATATAATAGGTTAGCATGCTACTTGATCAAATTCAATTTATACAAAGCAAAATCTTTATTAATCACCTTAACCAATTCCAAATCCAACCCGAACTGAACTAATTTACTCGTCTTCAGATAATTAAAGTCGGCGGGCGTGAATTGAAAATTTAAATAATACAGTGGTGCGACTTTAGCCAGGCGGCCATAAATTTCATTCATTTTGTCATCGGTTAAAAGTCCCATTAAAACGCGCCGATCCGGGAATAGAACTTTGTCGTGATATTTAGTGATAATAACCGATTGAGGCGGAGTAAAAGCCAATACTTGTTCATATAAATCTTTGTCAGCTCGATTACTATAAGTGACATTGACTAGGCCCTCTTCCGAACCGAACAGCACAAAAATTACGGAATGTAGAAAAACCGCGAAAATTATAACAAACGAAAAAATATGACTCAACCAATTTCGCTTCCGACTAAACCACTGGCTAAAACGATCAATAAAATAAGCGGCTAAAGGCATGGCCCCCAAGTAAACCGGCAACCAATAACGAGTATAAGAATTACCGATGGTAAAGCGCCGCGGATCGGGATTGTCAGTAAATTTCCAGGAACCGTAATATAAAATCAAAATGGCCGACAACAAAATCCAGGTTAAAAGATAAACCAAGTATTTTTTCTTAAACTTCCGCCAACTGGCTGCTAACCAAATAAAGCCCAAGCTGGCGAGAGCCACCAGCCAAGGGAACATCAATACCACATAATTATAAAACATGGTCAGAGATTGTTGGGGATTAAAACCGAAATAGAAAATGGTGTGACCGACTTTCTTGGCCGCCTCACTCACGGATAAGCCGCTGTGACCGATATTCACAATTGATGATAACGATTGATTCATCTCCGTATAGCCACCGGCGGTGAAAGAGCCATATAGTGCCTGATTCCAATAAGCCATCGGTAAAAGAGCCAAACCAAAAAATAAGATTAAAAGCGCCAAACGAAAAAGATTAAAACGGCGAAGATAAAAAATAAAAACCAAAAGCAAGGCCGGCGCCAACCAAATCAACTCCGACAGTCTGGTCATCACCGCCAAACCGAAAAATGACCCGGTCAGAGCCGAATAAATGAAATCACGTTCATTAAATTTGCCGGACAAAAATTTGATCTTCGTCTTTTCCCCTTCATTTTTTTGTTCCAACAAAGAAACTAAGAAATAAAGGGCGATGATGGTTAAAACCACAAACAAAATATTATGGAACATCGATCGCGCCGAGTAATAAATATAAATCGGAAAAAAAGTTAGAAGCGCCGCAGAGATTAAAGCTATCCGCCGGCCGGAAAATAATTTTTCTACCAATAAATAAAAGAAGATGATGCCAACAGCGCCAAAAATCGGAGTGAGAAAAGGAATAATTCCTAGGCCAAAAATCTTAGCCAGAGTACCAAAGATCAAAATGATTCCCAAAAAACTGACCGGCTTCATAAACCCCCGATCGCTGCGGAAACTGCGCGGATGGACGATATCACTGGCATAAAGATTATAATTTTCAAAAATGGCTAAGGTCCCAGTTTTGGCATAAACCTTGGTAAAAAAATAATTGGCGGTTTCATCCGGCGAGGAGAATTTAACATAATCAGACCCCTGGTTAATGAGATTAAAGGAGGAGGCCCCCAACACAAAAATAATGGCTAATATTAAAATAAAAAGCCAGACATAGAGTTGTTTAGTGGCCGGTAATTTAAACTTCATAGATATCATTATCTTAGCAATACCTGTTTATTTTGGCAATATTTTCTGTTATGATGATAGTATGATCAAATACCTCAAAACTAAACCCCTGGAAGCCCTATTAGGACTATTTTCAACCGTCATTATTGTTTCGGCTGGAGTCTATAAAATCTACGCCCTCAATTGGACGGGGGTTATTATCAGCCTGGTTCTGGGGCTAGTCTTTTGGTTAGGGTTTATAAAAATAGTGGCGAAAAATACTGTTTATAATTCTAAAGAAAAAATCCAAATCAAATCATTAAAAATTGGACACTGGATTCTAATTATTTCCTATCTGCTTATCAGTCTGGCGGCGCTCTATACTTTGTGGCAGAGCTGTTCGGGAGAAGCTTTAGTTTCTCCTTGGGCGGTTATTCCTAATTATTTTTTTATTCTTTACGCCCTGGCCACCGCCATACTATTGTTCTTGATAATCAAAGTGCAAAACAATAAGACATTATATTCTCTAAACTTGATACTAATTTCTCTCCACTATTTGTTCTCTTTCATAATCGCCGTCATAATCTATAAAATCGGTTATGGCTACGACCCTTTTATTCATCAGGCCACCATGGAATTAATTGACAAACAAGGGGCCGTGGAGCCGAAACCATTCTATTATTTGGGCCAATATGGATTATTGGTTATTATCCATAAAATTACCGGGCTATCGCTAGTCATTTTGGATAAATTATTAGTGCCAATAATGGCGGCCCTATTCTTACCCTTGGCCTTAAATGATTTTATTAATAAATACTTCTCAAAAAATAAATATCGCCAACTGCTATTCTTAATCGCCCTAGTTATTCCTTTCAGTTTTTTTATCCTTAGCACGCCCCAAAATCTGGCCTTCTTATTTTTACTGCTAGCCGTCTTATATGGCGCCACCAATTATCGCCTGACCCTGGTTCTGGCCCTGGCCGCTTGTTTAATCCATCCCCTAGCCGGCGTCCCGGCCCTGGTCTTGAGCCTATTATTAATTATCAATCACAATCAATTTAGAATTAATAAAAGTCTGATAAAAATCGGGTATTTAGTCCTGGCTATACTGGCCTTTTTGGGGCTACCTCTAGCCTTCTATTTATCGGGCCAATCGCAATTAGTCTGGAATTTAAACTCCTATAGTAGTTTTTTAATAAGTTTAGCCCCAACCCTGAGCTTGCCCTATAAAGAAACTTGGTTATTAAATTTAGCCTATTTTTACGGTCAAAATCTGCAATTGATCATCACGCTCTTGATTCTTGCCGGAGCGTATCTGACTTATCGTCGCCACCGGCAGGATTTCAAGTTAACCGCGCCGCTTTCAGTTGCCCTAGCGGTTTTGGGTTCATATTTTTTAGTCTCGCAACTATCATTTAATCTCATCGCCTATGAACAAAATGATTTTGCCCGAAGACTGATAATGCTGGTGGTCATATTGTCTTTCCCAGCCATACTTCTGACGTTGGGAAATTTAACAGGCAGAATATTTGAGCAGAATAAATTTTATAAAATCAGTTGGTTGATTATTCTAACGACTCTCATTACCGCCTCCCTTTATTTCTCTTATCCCCGCCAAGATCATTATTATAATTCCAAGGCCTATGCCGTTTCAACAAGCGACCAAGAGGCGGTTAACTGGATTGAAAATCAAACTAAAAATCCTTACATTGTTTTATCCAATCAACAAACCGGAGCGATGGCCCTGAGGAGCTTCGGCTTTGATCGTTATTACCACAATCTCTATTTCTACCCCATTCCGACCTCCGGACCGCTCTATCAATATTTTCTCGACATGGTTTACGTTCAAGCCAATCGAGAAACAATGAATAAAGCCATGGACTTGGCTCAAGTCAATGAAGCCTATTTCGTTCTCCCTAAATATTGGTGGGCCTTCAATAAAATATTGGCCGAAGCTAAACTTTCCGCTGATTCCTGGCAAAAAATCGATGGTGGCCAGATTTATATCTTCAAATATATCAGAAGCTTAAATTAATTCGATATTGACTTGCCGGTATTAACGTGTTAGTATCATAATCAGTTGTTTAAAAATTTCTAAACTTAATAATAATCAGAATCATGTTGAAAAATCAGTTGCCAGAAAATCCGGCAGAAGTCGGTAAAAGAGCCTTCGCGCTGTTTGGAAGGATAACAAAAGGGGTAATCACTACGACCTATTTTACACCCCAAAATCGTCCTGTCGCTCATCAATCCGGTGTCGCCACCAACAACAAACCTTATAGCGGCCAATACAACGCCACTATCAGAAACGGTAGCGAGAATCTGGTTGGAACCAGTTTTCGGCCCGGACAGAAAGTTATTGTTCTACTGGAAACGCTAAAAAAAGAGGACGAGGATTCGCCCGGCAAATGGACCATCGGAGTAATCAAGATTGATAAGCCCGATCCGCAGCCGACCTGCATCTTTATCGGCCGTTTAAACTTGCCGGCCAGAACCAGACGAGAAGTCAATGCCGCCAAAAAGAAGCTGGAACAAAATTAGAAACAAAAAGAGGATGGAAAAACCATCCTCTTTTCATTTTATAAGATTATTTCTTTTCCCAATATTTGAAGATAGGGCCCACTGCCATGACCAGGTCATTACCTCTCTTCTGCACCAGAACTAAGAGCTTCACGTCCGACAAATCTTCGGTCAGAGTGCGACCGGATAAGCCGGTAATCTTGAAGGTCTTACTGCTGCTCTCGTCCACTTTAAATTCTTTAATCGTCTTATCAATAAACTGAATATCTTCATCTGATAATTGAACTCCGCTCAACTCTTTTTCCATCAGGCTTTTCAAGGATTTAAGTTTAGCCTCCAAATCGTTTAAACTAATGGCCACCTGATTGACTTCATTATTTATTTTCAAGACCGAGAACATCTCTTTGACCATGGTATTATTGGCCAAGAGCTCATTGATCAAAACAATATTAGGCTCAACATAGGAATATTCCAGAAATTTTATGGAACCGTCGGCCAGATTATCGGCTTGAGAATATTTTTGGTACAGCCCAAACTTATCAGCCGGCAATTGTAAATTGGCCCAGGTGGCCAAAGCTCGATTAGTCTCCTTTCCGACCCAAACGCTACTCCGCGCAAAAGCCGGTTTATAATTATCCGGATTTTCCAACGAGGTTTTGATAGTCTTCAAAGTGGACCAATAATTATTATTATGCCAAGTGTTGTTTAGGGCGGCTAAACGATTTTTGATCAGCCCCACCTGTTCGGTATAGCGCTGAAAATTGGTATTTTCGGTAAAATAGGCGTTCTGAGCCGGAATCGGGAAAACTAAGTTGATAACATCCAAGGCGAAGCCCAAACAACGCTGCCAAATTCCCCCCAAACGACAAGCCGTGGTATTTGTAGCTTTCGGCGTCGCACCTCCTTTATAAGTGGAGACATCCGGGCTCGTCAGAGAGGAAAAGATATAATCATTGGGCCAATAAAAATCAGCCAACATCTTGACCCCCAGCTTACCGAAATTTTTCGGGTCTTCCTTATCCCAGGCGCCGTAAGCATCTAAGAATTCCAAACTTAAAATCTTGTCTTGCAATTTATCAAAATTCTCACCAGCCTGACCGTTACTGTTGCTGAAAATTTCTTCCAGCTTATAATCAGTTCCAAAAAGTTCCACCAAAGCATCGCGATAGTTAACCAAACTGACATCATCTCGCAAACCCTTGAAAAAAGTCAGAACTTTATAAATCCGCGCCCATTCATTTTTCAAATTATCATCGCCAAACACATCTTGGGCCAGATAACCGGAGGCCACCATCTGGATCCGCCAATCTTCCGCATCCAAAGCGCAATCGGGGCAATCCGTATTTTTATAATAAACCGGGAAGACCGTATTGAGCCAACGGGTTGCCAGATAAAAATTATTAAGTCGGGCATTAGTCTTATACTCTGCCGGCACCACAAACTCGCGATAGTCGCGCGTATAAAGCATCACCGGTGATTTAGCGGAAACTTTATGTTCTCTGATATTCTGCACTTCTTTTAAAACATCCACTTTTAAATACTGGGGCAGGTTAAAACTGAAGTCATCAACTTCTTGTAAAGTGAACAAACTCTTATCACTTAAATCATTCTTGGTATTAATCTGTCCGTCGGCCGGCTTAAGAATTTCTATGAGAGTGGCCGTATAAGCCATTTCTAAGCGCGCACCCTCTAAAATCGGGTCGTTAATATTGCCGACCTCCACCAGACGATTATTATACCGGCTCTTGGCGGTCTCAAAAAGCTGATTGGAAATATCCCATAGATTGCCATAAAAGACGTTTTCTTCAATGTCTTTGAAGGCTTTTTTCATGGTATTTTGGTAATAATAGGTGATGAAATCGGCCGTCAGGAGAGTCGGAATTTGTTTCCGATTTAGAGTGTCATAAACGCTATAAAAATTATTTAGACTTTTGGCATCAGGATTCTTGGGATCTTTAGAAAAAGGATTATCAATCACTGCAAAACCATTATTGTTTAAATCAGTTAAATTTTTATCCAGATTTATCTTCCGGGCCACGTCATAATAATTTAAAACATCGGATTTGATGTTAAGCGGTAATTGATAATCATCGATATTAACCGCCATGGAATTATCCGGTTCAGTATAAAAATTAGAGAAACTTAAATATTCTATTCCCTGGCCTAAATCGGTGGAAGAGGCGACATTTGATCCGGCATCAGCATTACTCGGTAAATTAGCGGTGAGCTTGGCCTGGTCCAGTTCGGCTTGCAGTTTTTGAGCGTCACTCTGGGCCGTGGAAGTTGATGGAGTTGAAGCCGATTTATTGATAAACTTCTGATAAACAAAATAACCGCCAAAAACGAGAATGGCGATGATCACGAGCAAAATCAAAATACCGGCGATTTTTTTACCGATTCCGGCCGAATCACTGTCAACGTAATTTGATCTGGCGTTGGTAAAATTGGGACTGGTGGTAGCCTTAGGAGCGGAATCAACAGTCTTTTTTATTTCCTCAGCTTTTTCAAACATAATATTGGAGTTAACTATTTTAAATACTTTTGTTTATTAAGAGTATGCTCCTCATAAGTTTTGCTAAAAACAGTTTCTTTGGTATCAGACCGAGATAAAAAATAATTATAATCGGTATAAGTCGGATAAATGGTGCCGGAAATAGCATTGAGCCCCGGATTGGCAATTGGTCCCGGCGGTAAACCGCGATTAATGTAAGTATTATAAGGCGACTTCACCCTGGTATCCTCATAGGTGTATTGGATCTTATTCTCCCCTAAAACATAGGCTAAAGTAGCGCAAGATTCCAGCGCTTGGCCATTTTTAATCCGATCCCAGAAGATACCGGCCACCACCTTCATATCATTTTGGCTGGTAACCTCTTTTTCCACCACTGAGGCCATAGTGACAATCTGATGCAGGGTTTTTTTCTGCCGGCTGATTTCAGCCAGCATTTCTGGAGTAACCTTAGAGGAAAAATTGTTCAACATTTTTTGCGCAACATCGTCAGCAGTAGTGGAAGCAAAAACCCGATAGGTATCGGGAAAAAGATAGCCTTCCAAATCGGCGCCAGCCGGAGCATCAGCCAAAAAATCATAATCCGATTTATAGTCTCGCACTTTAAAATCAGCCAGCTGGCCATCCAACTTAACTCCCTGCTCAACCAAGTAATTATCAATCTGCTTGATATTCCAACCCTCAATGACAGTTATCACCTTCTCCTGTCGAACAGTTATTTTGGCTTGGCTATCCTTTCTCTTATTCTCCAAATAAACATTCTTATAGTAAGCGAGCGCTACCAACAAAATGATTAATAATATTAAAAGGCGACGAATTATTTTGAACATAATTTAGCTTTTTTAGCGGCAGCTTCCGCAATTAATTTAGAACTAGCTCTAATTTTTTTACCCAAACCATCAACCATCTTGATTCCCAATTTGGAACAAACTCCAAATTCCGGCACGTCATTCAAGCTTTTGCGGTCACCGCCGTTGGCAAAGATATTCGGCTTCACTTTAGCCAGTGATTTGCAAACTGTAGCGTCGCGGTCAATCGACAAAAAAACTTCGTCCACATATTTCAAGGCTGAAACTATTTTCAATCTATCGGCTTGGCTCATAAAAGGCACGGAGCCCTTTAATTTAACTTGATGATCGTTATTAACAATGGCCACCAGCTTGTCCCCCAACTTACGCGACTTCTCAATCATCTCCAAATGACCAACATGAAGCGGGTTAAAATAGCCGGAAACAGCCACAACTACGGTTTTTTTCTTAATCATAATATAAAAATTACTGAATTATATTGATATTACTTAATATATCATAACTGGGGATAAATTTCCAGAATTTTACCGTTACAACAAGCTACAATAATCGGGATAATTATCTTTAATCGCCTGTTTCCACTGAGCCGTTTCATTCCCATGGCCCAAATCATTTTTATGATAAATAAACAAGACATTGACCGAATTAGTGGCTTGATGAACCGCCACGATGCACCTGTTACCGGATGACTTTCTTGATTCTTTAGTACCGGCTACCCGGAATTCAATCTTGGCGATTTTGATACTATTATTTTTTGCTATCACTTCAGCAATTGAAGTTTCTAAAAGAGAATCAAAACGCTGCAGTTCTTCACAAACTGCCCGCCAAGTTATGGCCCAAGCTCTGTTATATTTCTTACTGAAGTTTTTTAAATAATGACGCTCGGCAAATGGTTTAATTATCACCGAGTATCTAATAAACATAGCCAGGATCTTGTTGAGTAATTAATTCGTAAGGGATAATCTCGTCCGGCTGACAAATCTTATACGGCACTTGATTATGCGTGAAATCAACTATCTCGCCGGTCTTTTTATCTTTCCATTTTTTGGCAATAGCCTTAATCAACCCCAGCTCCTCCTTAGATAACTCGGCCAGCGGCTGATGGCTTGATCCCCTGTTTTCAGAAATCAAAATCAAATCGTTTTTGCGATTAATAGATATTTTTCCGGACTCTTCCAGCTCATCTATGGCCCTAAAATACATATCCGGTACCGGACCATACTTAATTCGACGGTACTGCATCCCACTCATACTTTGCAGATATTCATAGAACCAAGCAAAGTCGGCCAAGTAGAGCATTTTAGCCAGTTTCGTTTTGAGAACACTGCCATCTCCAGAGACGGCTTCGCGCAAATAGGCCAAAATCATTTGCTGGTACTTTTCATAATTGGGTTTTATACCACTTTCAACTTGTTCCAAGGTAATACCAAAAATATCCGCTATTTTAGCGGCCTGAGACAGATTAAGTTCATTCTTACCTTTTTCAAAGACGATATAAGACGACCGGGAAAGCCCTAATCTCTGGGAGATTTCTTCTTGAGACAAACCTTTCTCCAATCTTAAACTTTTTATCAATTTGTAATATTCATTAGCCATATTTTTATATTATTTATCGTTATAAACCAATTATACTCTTCCAATGTCTAAAAGTCAAACTCTCAATGTTGATATTTTAGACATTAAACAAATCAAAGAAAAATAGATCTTAAGCCACTAAAAACCCGGCATCTAATACCGGGCTTTTATCTTCATGTTTTTAGTTTTTATTTGGAAACTTTTAAAAGCTGATAATTAATTTTAATATCAATCGGTAATTCGGCCACTAATTTAAAATCTGCTTTACTGTTATTTTTTTGCCAGACCTTTAAATAATACCGGCCAGCTTTAGTAATCGGAAGCCCTTGGATATTAGTTCTATTTCTAAATCTAGATGCTCCGCTTTTAATAGTAAATGAATTATTAAAAGTATTCAAAATTTTATTATCAGGATCAATTAATTCTCCTTTTATCTCTAGATTATTATCCCGAGATGAATCTTCAACAACCCAAAAACTTATCAGCTGAAATTCAGCCGGTATAAGCATCTTCTCTCGGCTAGAGACCTTATCTTTATCAACTACTAAATTCATTTCTTCCACGCAATTAAACAGGCTGAGAAGATTATTTTCAAAATCAATTGATGATTTTTGACAAATAATGGACCAAATGTGCTTCATATAATTTTAGTTTAACGAAATTTCGGTACTAACAACGAATGATGTTTTTTTATTTATATTTGTATTATCTTTTTTGTTAACACTGGCACCGACCCAATAAAATTTAACGGGTACGGCAAAGTTATAAATTCTAGACCAATTGGCGACCTGAAAATTAAGGGCAACCTTGATTTTATTCAAGGTATTAAAGCGAATATCCACACTGCCGCTCTCAATATTAGAAATCATTTTTTGAGTAGTTTTAGTAATCCGAGCTAATTTCTGCTGGCTCATACCCTGAGATGTTCTAGTATTATATATTTCAATTCCTAATTTTATTCTAGTTGCCGCGTCCTGAGAATAAGATAAAAATTTCTTATCGGCTCGGGCTTCAGCCATAGAATCTATTGTTAATTTCTTCTTACTGATATTTTTCATAATTTTTGGGGCTTAATTTAAATTGGTTATAATATTGATTAGTTAGATTGTAATATTTTTCAATTATTTTTTTCTCTTTAGTAGTATTATAGTTATCCGGCTTTTCAAAAGCATTAAGTAAAACAATCTGACTTTTATAGCGAAAATACAAAACTCTAATCACAATATTTCTGTCTTTTCTGGTTTTTATTTCAAAAAAGCTATAATTATGAAGAGGCTCTGAGATGGGCGGCATTGGTCGGCCATCATTTTGCCTAACATATTCTATTTTTTGATCTAATTCGGCTAAAATTCTTAATTTTCTATCCGGGTTAAGATCTTTCAGCTCTAAATATTTTTTAACCGGGCATAAATTCAAATCATTATCAAAATAATAGACGACCTCCATATATAAAAAACGTTAAATTTATAACTACCATAACTATTATATCTAATTAGATATAAAAGTCAATAGCCCTGTTTTAAACAAAAACAGGCCGTTTTAAAGACCTGTTTAAAGTATGACTAAATTTTTTATATTTATATTTTATCGGACATTTCTTTAAGTAATTCTTCCCTAGATTTTTTCTTGATGTTTATAGACAAATCATTTAACTGGGAATCGCTGATTTCGCAGGGTGATCCGCTCATTAAATCCTTACCCTGGCTATCCTTAGGAAAGGCATAAATATCACGAATAGAATTCCAATCATTCAAAACCATAATTAATCGATCTAATCCCGGGGCATTACCTCCATGAGGCGGGGCGCCGAAAGAAAAAGCATTAATCATGGCACTAAAATTTTTATTAACTTCTTCCTTGGAATAACCGGCCAACTTAAAAGCTTCATACATAATTTCCGGATTATGATTTCTAATGGCGCCAGAAGAAACTTCAAATCCATTCAAAACTAAATCAAACTGATAAGCTAAAATGGAAAGTGGCTCTTTGCTTTTTAAAGTTTCCATTCCTCCCTGAGGCATTGAAAAAGGATTGTGAGCAAAATCAATCCGACCCTCTTCTATTTCTGAATATTCATACATGGGGAAATCAACAATCCAGGCAAAAGCGGCCAAACCGTTATTTTTAAGACCTAATTTTTCCCCAAAATAATTTCTCAGATAACCTAAAATGTCGCAAGTCAATTTCCATTTGTCCGAAACAATAAAAATAATATCACCCTGACCAGCTGAGCATTCCGCCACTATTTTAGAAATGATATCATCACCCAGAAATTTGGTTAAAGAAGATTGAATTTTATCTTCCTTCAAAACTATATAGGACAGACCATTTGCTCCTCTCTTTTTGGCCTCTTCTATCACGAAATCTATTTCTTTTCTGGTAAAAACTGCCCCGCCCTTAACACCTAAGGCCTTAACGCAGCCACCGCCCTCTATTTGGCCTTTAAAGACCGAGAAATCGCTATTCTGGACTATTTCAGAGATATCCTTGATTTCCATCTCAAACCTTAAATCTGGCTTATCTGAGCCAAAACGATTTAAGGCATCATGCCAAGAAATTTGGGGAAATATTTCATGGGGCAAAAGATTAATTATTTTCTTTTCACTGAATTTTTTAGTCAATTCCAACATTAGTGGTTCCATCACCTGGAAAATATCATCCTGCTCCACAAAACTCATTTCCATGTCAATTTGGTAAAACTCTCCATAATGCCGATCCATCCGAGGATCTTCGTCTCTAAAACAAGGAGCAATTTGGAAATATTTATCAATACCGCCGACCATTAATAATTGTTTAAACTGTTGCGGGGCCTGAGGCAAAGCATAAAATTTACCCGGATATAAACGAGATGGGATAATAAAATCACGGGCACCTTCCGGCGAAGAATTTGCTAAAATCGGAGTTTGAATTTCCCAAAAATCTAATTTATGAAAATAATCCCGAACATAAGTTATAATTTCATCCTTAGTTTTTAACATTTTTTGCAACTTAGGTCGTCTCAAATCTAAAAATCTATACTGCAAACGCAATGCTTCATTGGCCTCGCCATTCTTTTCGTCATTAAGTTCAAAGGGTAAAAGTAGGCTTTTATTTAGAACATTTATTTTAGTTATTTCAATTTCAATCTCCCCTGTTGCCATCTCCTTATTAATCATCTCTTTGGGGCGAGCCACAACTTCGCCAACAATCTGAAGAACCCATTCGTTCTTAACATCTCGTAAAACATCGGCTATTGTCTGACTTCCGTTATTGCAATCAAACCTAACTTGAGTTAAGCCATATCGATCTCTTAAGTCAATAAAAATAAGACCGCCTAAGTCACGGTAACTATTAACCCAACCGGTCAAAACCACAGAATGAGTTAAGTTATTTGCATTTAATTCTCCACAGTTATGAGTTCTGAGCATAAAATCATGATAATTTTTAATTTAAAGCACTATTTTACAGTATTATAGCATAATTATAGAAATATAAAAGCACAGGCTCATTGCTTTGTCAATTTATGGTGTTAATAAGTCAAGCGTTGTATACACTTTGGCTGGCAAAGTAATTGGTGATCCTCTGAATGGGGGTTAAGCCATTTAGAGCTGAATGAGCCCTCTCATAATTATAGCGAGCCACATATCTTTGTAATGATCCTCTTCTTTCTTCGTGATTTTTAAATTCATTGATCCGACACCACTCTCTCATGATAGTTTGGATAACTCTTTCGGCTTTGCCGTTGGTCTGTGGGCGTTTCACTCTAGTAAAT
>MNUV01000010.1:14844-15243 GCA_001871235.1 Candidatus Falkowbacteria bacterium CG1_02_41_21 | reverse complement strand
CCAAATCCCATAAAATCCAAATGCAGATAGAATGGGGAATCCCTACTAATCCGGAATGGTTTGACCATTATGAAGACCTGTATTATTTATGGGGGCATGAAAATAAAAACAGTTTTTGGTTGGAAAGAGGAGTTTTCAGCTCTTTGGCCGTTAAAGAACATGCCAATATATTAGAATTATGTTGTGGCGACGGTTTCAATACCCAACACTTTTACGCTCCCAAAGCCGTCAAGGTCGTCGCCGTTGACTTTGATGAATCGGCGATAAAGAACGCTCGGAAATATAATCAAAGCCCGAATATCCAGTACGATGTCAAGGATATCAGATCGGATATGCCCGGCGGAGAATTTGATAATATTGTTTGGGATGCCGCCATTAAACATTTTACGGAAAATGAAA
>MNUV01000010.1:0-14821 GCA_001871235.1 Candidatus Falkowbacteria bacterium CG1_02_41_21 | reverse complement strand
AAGTCCAGATTGAAAGTCGGGGGAGTTTTAAGCGGTTACACGATCGTGGAGCGGGCTGGAGGGAAAAGCTTGGCCCAGCATGAATATGAATTTAAAGACAAGAAAGATTTATTGAGGTTTTTAGAACCTTATTTTTCCAATGTTATAGTGTTTGAAACGATTTTCCCCGAGCGGCATAACCTTTATTTTTACGCTTCCGACGGCATTTTGCCGTTTACGGAGAAATGGGATAAAATTATTTATAGTCTGAAAGATTAACAGCAATGAATATTATGGTAAAATTTTTAAATCTATTGAGGCAGGCCACGGCCCTCGGCATCGTGGTTTTTGGAAAGATAATCAAGACGTTGAATATTTTTATTTTTTATTTAAGCAAAAGTAAATGCGAAAAGTTCAAGGATTGCGTCCTCTTGGCCAAGTTGATAGAGCGGCAGCCGGATAATTCCGATCGCTATTTAGAATATCCCTGGATGCTGGAAAACATTGATATTACCCAAGGACGACTGCTGGACGTCGGCTCAACGGCCAGTAATATGCTTTATGATCTTTTGCCGAAAACGGTGGAAATCAACAGCATAGATTTAAATGCCAAGCCCATCGGAAATGATAGAATAAAGTTTTCCGTCGGCGACATCCGAAAGACCGAATATCCGGATAATTTTTTTGATATGGTTACTTGCATCTCCACTTTGGAACACATCGGAGTTTCCGGCCGTTACGGCAGCGACGACGATCCCACGGGGGACATCAAGGCCATGAAGGAGATAAAAAGAATCTTGAAATCTGGCGGAGCCGCCTTGATCTCCGTGCCTTATGGTATTAAGGACGTTTTGCCGATAAATAAGCTTTATAATAAGGGAAGAATTAATGAATTATTAAGAGATTTTTCTAGCGTGGAAATAGAATACAAGAAATATTCCAAGAAATTTAATTTATGGCTAACCGTCGATGAGGCTGAAGCCGCAAAAACTGACATGATTAAAGACCGCTGGTATGCTATCGCTTTTATCAAAGCTAAAAAATAATTTTATGAAACTAGCCCCAGTAGCTTTATTTGTCTATAACCGTCCCTGGCATACCCAAAAGACAATTGAGGCCCTTGAAAAGAATGAATTGGCTTCGGAAACTGATTTAATAATTTTTTCCGATGGACCGAAGGATAATGATTTGAGCCGGCAACAAGTGGCCGAAGTCAGACAATATTTAAAAGAGGTTAACGGCTTCAAAAGCGTTAAAATTATAGAGAGAGCCCAGAATTACGGCCTCGGAAAGTCAATTATCGCCGGTGTCACCGAAACTATTAATCACTATGGCCGAATTATCGTTTTAGAAGATGACATTATCACTTCCCGTTACTTTCTTAAATATCTTAATGAAGGGTTGAATCTGTATGAAAATGATAACCAGGTAATTAGTATTCATAGTTATATCTATCCGGTCAAAGAACGATTGCCGGAAATATATTTTTTGAAAGGGGCTGATTGCCAAGGTTGGGCCACCTGGAAAAGAGGTTGGGATTTATTTGAACCTGACGGCCGGAAAATATTGGCGGAGTTAGAAACCAAAAATTTAACCAAAGAGTTTGATTTTAACGGCGCCTATCCTTACACCCAGCTGCTCAAAGATCAAATCGCCGGCAAAAACAGTTCTTGGGCGGTTCGGTGGTACGGGTCGGCCTTTTTAAAAAATAAATTAACCCTTTATCCCGGAGAATCTTTGATTTACAATATCGGTTTTGACGGCAGCGGCGCCAATTGCGGCATCGTCAATATTTTTAATAAAACTGCCAAGGTAGAGAATATAAAAATTAATATGCATCGGATTGAAATCAAAGAAAATTTGGAAGCCAAAAAGAGCATCATGAAATTTTTTAGAACCAGAAACAATTTTTTATTGAAATTTTCAAGTTATCTGAAAAATCCAAAGAGCGCCTGGAAAAAAATCAGGCAAAAATTAAACGTTTAAAAGTTATGACTTATAATTTCTGCACCCTGTTTGATCGCAATTATTTTTATAAAGGCTTGGCCATGTATAATTCGTTGGCAGCTAATTGTACCGAGGATTTTAACCTTTGGATTTTATGCTTGGACGGCTTGACTTATGAACTTTTACGCCAAATGAATTTGCCCCATGTCAGATTGGTGACCTCAGAAGAGTTTGAGAGCCCGGAGTTACTGGAAGTCAAAGCCGAGAGAAATGTGGCGGAATATTCTTGGACTTGCGCTTCCAACTTCATGTGGTTTCTGCTGCAGAAAAATTCAAGCTGGGATAAATTGATTTATTTGGACGCTGATTTATATTTTTTCAACGACCCGAAAATTTTGATTGCTGAGTTGGGCGATAAGGATGTTATGATTACCTCGCATCGCTATACCAGAAAATACGACCAGGCGGCGGTTAGCGGGAAATACTGCGTCCAATTCATAATTTTTAAAAATAATAAAAATAGCTTGGCGGCGCTGGATTGGTGGCGTTTAGCCTGTCTGGATTGGTGTTTTGATTATTTAGATAAAGGCCGTTTGGGCGATCAGAAGTATTTGGACGATTGGCCGACCCGCTTTCAGGGAGTTTACGAATTAAGGCATCTGGGTGGCGGAGTGGCGCCGTGGAACGTCCAGCAATATGATTTTTATTCGGAAAATAATAAAATTATCGGCCGAGAAAAAAATACCGGTGAAATTTTTCCCTTGATTTTTTATCACTTCCACAGCTTTTGTTTATTATCTCCGACTAAGTACTTGCCGGCTCGCCGCTATGACCTTTCCGAAAACGTCCGCCGGATTATCTGTGAGCCCTATTTTCGGGCCTTACAAAACAATATAGAATTAGTCAAAAAATTTAGTCCGGATTTTAACTTTGGCTATAAACAAGTTTCTTTTAAAGAAAAAATGGTGGCTCGGCTATCACGGTTCGGAATTATCAAATCAATTATCATATTTTGTAAATTATTTAAAGACAAATTTTATGAACAAAAAAATAAAGGTTAAGAATTCGGGCCTGATTAAATTACAATCTTTCAATGATTTTCCCGACGGTAATTTGGTCATCGGCGAATCCAATCGGAATGTTCCTTTTGTTATCAAAAGGTTTTATTTTATTAACAATTTATTCAATAAAAAATCCCATCGGGGCCATCACGCCCATAAAAAATTAGAGCAGATTATTTTTTGCATCAACGGCAGCTTTGTTTTAAAATTGGACGACGGGAAGAATAAGCAGCGGATTTTAATGGACAACCCTCATTACGGCGTTAGGTTGGGTCCGAAGTTATGGCATACCATGGAAAAATTTTCTGCCGATTGCGTCATTCTAGTTTTGGCCGACGATTATTATCAAGAGAGCGATTATCTGAGAAATTATGATGAATTTATTAAATATTTAAATAAAAAATAATATGGAAATCAAATTCAATGATTTTCAAAAGCAATATAAAAGTCATCATCAGAAATTTGATAAAGCCATCAAGGGAGTGCTTAATTCCGGTTGGTATATTTTAGGAACTCAGGTGGCTGATTTTGAAAAAAAGTTCGCCGGTTATATCGGCACTAAATACGCTGTGGGGGTGGCCAACGGCCTGGAAGCCCTTCAAATAGCCCTATTAGCCCTTAATATCGGTCCGGGCGATGAAGTTATCACTACTAGCCATACCGCTGCGGCGACAGCCCTCGCCATCATTTCAGTCGGGGCCAAACCGGTTTTTGTGGATATTGATGAATATTTCCATATTGATGCCAGTCAAATTGAAGAGAAGATTCATAGTAATACCAAAGCCATTATTCCGGTCCATCTTTATGGTCAAAGTGTTGATTTGGATAAGATCATGGCCATTTGCCGGAAACACCAAATTCATTTAATTGAAGATTGCGCTCAGGCTCATGGCGCCACTTATCAGAATAAGAAAGTGGGATCATTCGGTATTATTAATTGTTTTAGTTTCTATCCTACCAAGAATCTGGGGGCTTTCGGCGATGGCGGGGCAATCACTACTGATGACAAATATCTTTATGACAAAATATTACAACTGAGAAATTATGGCCAGAAGAATCGCTATGAGCATGAAGTCTACGGCCTTAATAGCCGTTTGGATGAAATCCAGGCCGCTATTTTGCTGGTTCAATTAGAGTATTTGGATCGGAATAATAAGACCAGGCAAAAGTTAGCGGCTGCTTACGTCAAATATTTACGCCAGGTAAAACAGATAAAATTACCGGCCGCCAGAAAAAATTCTCAGTCAGTTTTCCATCTCTTTGTAATTGAAGCGGAGAGTCGCGATGGTTTGATTGAATATTTAAAGTCCAAGGGAATAGCCACTTTAATTCATTATCCCATTCCGGTTCATAGACAGCCGTGCTTTAAAGAGTATAATTCTTATTTGCCGGTTTTAGAAGATAAGATTAAAGTTATTTTATCTTTACCGATTCATCCTTTTTTGACCAAGAGAGAAGTAAAGTATATTTGTGAAAATATTAAGAATTTTTATAAATCATTGTAAACAAAAATTATGAAATTATTAAATATCGGTTGCGGTCATAATTATCATCCGGATTGGATAAATTTAGATTTGTATCGCTCTCAATTTGTTAAATATCACAACATCAAAAATAAATTGCCGTTTTCGTCGGATTCTGTTGACGTTGTTTATCATTCTCATGTTTTGGAGCATATTAATAAATTTGAGGCGGAAAAATTTATCGCTGACTGTTTTCGGGTTTTAAAACCGGGCGGAATCATCCGAGTCGTGATTCCTGATTTGGAGCAAATTTGTCTGGAGTATTTAAGTAATTTGGCCAAAGGATTCAATTCTAACGACCAGTCGGCGATCTTAAATTATAAATGGAATAAAATAGAGCTTTTTGATCAAATTGTCAGACAAAAGAGCGGCGGGGAGATGTTGGAGACCATCAAAGGCGGAAAATTTAATAAAGATTATATTCTTTTTAGAAATGGGGAAGAATTTAAGCCCTTATTAAATTTAAATTTTCCCGACGGCCAATCTCCCAATTTTAGCTTAAAAGATAAAATTATTAATTTTCTGCGGCGAGATGATCGCTTTAGTAGATTAAAAAGATTTATTGTCGGTTTCGTTAAAAAAGCCAATCCCCAAAAATCCGGTGAAGCTCACCGGTGGATGTATGATAAATTGGATTTAAAAATTTTATTGGCCAGTGTCGGTTTCAGAGATTTTAAAATTATGAATTATAATGAGTCCGGAATTTTGGATTGGAATAAATATGCCTTGGATAAAGCTCAAGATGGAGATTATCCCCGAAAACCGGATTCCTTATTTGTTGAGGCTTTAAAATAGATTTATGAAAATTTCCATTATAACCCCCAGCTATAACAGCGCTAAAACTATTTCTGACACGATTGATAGTGTTATTAGCCAAACCCACCAAGATCTGGAATATCTAGTGATTGATGGTGTTTCCACGGATGGAACGATAGCCATAGTCAATGAATATCAAAGGAAATATCCCATCAGATTGGTTTCCGAAAAAGATTCCGGTATTTATGACGCCATGAACAAGGGAATAAAGCTGACGACTGGCGATATTATCGGAATTTTAAATTCCGATGATTTCTATTATGATCAAAATGTTTTAGCCAAGATCAATGATGTTTTTGCGGCTAATCCGGATGTTGATGCTGTTTACGGCGATTTGGTTTATGTGGATCAGGATAATACTGACAAACAAACCAGATATTGGCGGAGCGGGAAATATCAAGAAAGTAAAATTAATGGCGGTTGGATTATTCCTCATCCAACTTTGTTTGTAAAAAGGGAAGTGTATAATAAGTCCGAAAAGATTTTTGATACTTCTTTCTCATTGGCCGCCGATTATGAATTTATTCTCAGGTCATTAAAGATCAATAAGATCAAGGTTAAATACCTATCAGAGATTGTCGTTAAGATGAGAGCCGGCGGGGCGAGTGGCAGCAGCTTAAAACAGAGAATCAAGGGCTGGAAGGAATTGCGTCGCGCTTGGAAGGTTAATAATCTGCCGGTTCCGTGCTTTTTTATCATTAGAAGAATATTAAGCAAATTCAGCCAATTTTTATCAAGACCCAGGGTTTAAATGTTTAGTTTTAAGTATACTTAAAACTGTCAGCTATTTTGTCGTATATTTTAAGTTGAAAACCAAGTTACTAAAAGTTGCAATTGTCGTATTTTGGCATATTCCCAAAATACCCGATAATTATAGAAAAGTGCAATATGTGTGTGCACATCTATTGATTATTTTAATTATTTAATATATACTAAAAATAAGGTAATTTTTGATAAAAATAGGTATTTGTAGCTTATCTGTTTAAGGTTATAACCTTAAACAGATAGTCAATCTTTAAGGTTATAACCTTATGAAAAATATTAATAAAAATTTACAAATTGAACAATTAGATCGAAAGATTAAGGCTTTTAATAAACTGGAAAGTATTACAAGGCTTTCCGACGGTTGGGTTCATTCTGCCAGAACAGCCCTGGGAATGTCTCTAAGCCAATTAGGAGGGAAATTGGGAATTACAGCTCAGAGTGTTAAGGAGATAGAACAGAGAGAAAAGAATGGTTCAATTAGTTTAAAAAATTTGAAAGAAGTCGCTCAAGCTTTGAATTTAAAGTTAGTTTATGGTTTTTCGGCCCCAGAGAAAAGCCTAAGTAAGATAATCAAAAATCAAGCCTACCATGTCGCCGAAAATATTGTGGCGCGGACCAATAGGACTATGCAACTCGAAAAACAGGCTAATTCATCTGCCAGAATTAAGAGGGCGATAAAAGATAGGGCCTCTGAAATCATCGCTAATCAACCAAGACATTTATGGGATTAAGTTTGGACTACAATTATCTTGATGGACAATCTCCCCTGGATGAAGAAGAAAAGGCAGAATTAAAAATAAAAAGTATTTCAACCCGGGAGGAATTAGATGAATTTGAACAGCAGAATATTGAAACAGCCATGGAGTGGTTATTGAACCAAAATATTTCAGCCAATAGATTGCTCACCGAAAAGTTTGTTAAAGATTTACATCGGCAAATGTTTGGATCTGTTTGGGGTTGGGCCGGCCGATTTCGTCAGTCTAACAAGAACATCGGTGTTGACAAGGCAGTAATTGGAGTCGAATTAAAAAAGTTGCTGGATAACTGTTTCTATTGGATTGAAAATAAAACTTTTCCAGAAGAAGAAATTGCCATCAGATTAAAACATCGCTTGGTTTCTATTCATCCTTTTTCTAATGGTAATGGCCGACGCTATTATGGAAAAGGTTTTTCTGAAACCATCATTTTCTTGGGGCGGAGTAAGCGTCAAGACTATTGATAATAACCGTTTGGAGTATATTAGGGCGGTGAGAGAGGCTGATCAAGAAGACTTTAAATCGTTGCTAAAATTTGCCAAATCTTAATTTATAAGGACACCTAAAAAGAGACTCCAATCGGAGTCTCTTTTTATATTCGGAATGTTTCATTTGCCATTACGATATTGGCTTATAAAAATTAAAGATTACGAGTCGGATTGGCAATCAGGCCTAAAATTAGACCAATAAGTGCATTGAAAAATAGACTAATAATTAGACTTATTAAACTGTGTATATTGGCTTATATTAAATAATTAAATTGATATATTATTTTCTAGTAAAAAATAAGATTTTATAAAGCAAAAAAGAGATTCCGCCTAGAGTCTCTTTTTCTGTGTCTAAAATATTCTATTTATATCTAATCCTCAAACTCCCACCCAAAATCAGCCTTCAAAGTTTCTTTGACGCCCTCAGCGAAAGAACGAGGAGAGAAGTTGGGCATGATGCTTTTAAGCCTGGTAATGTCAGTTCTTTTTTCCATGGTGCCGTCCGGCTTGGTGGTATCCCAGCTAATATCGGCTTTGTAGTCCATCACTTCTTCCAAGATGGCAATAAATTCTTTGATGGAATAATCAAAGCCGGTACCAATATTAACAATCTCCGGTTGGTCATAGTTATTCATTAAATAGATGCAGGCCTCAGCGGTGTCATCAACAAATAAGGCTTCACGTCTTGGGGCGCCGGTCCCCCAAAAGGTGAGCGGGGTGCCATCCTTTTTGGCGTTTACAAATTTTTGAATGAGAGAAGGAATCATGTGTCCGTTTTGCAGGTCATAGGTGTCATTCGGGCCGTACATATTAGTGGGCATAACGGCAATAGCATTGATGTTATATTGTTTGCGATACAACTCACAAGCAACCACGCCCAAACCTTTGGCAACGGCGTAGCCCTTGTTAGTTTCTTCCAGTTTGCCAGCCATAAAACGATCTTCGTTAATCGGTTGGGGATTATCTTTGGGGTAGATACAGGTGGAACCGGTATAAAGGATTTTAGTTTTCGGGCTGAAGTCCTTAATGGCTTCCATGACATTCAAGATCATCATGGAATTTTTGTACAGAAAATCAGCGGGCCGAGTCATATTGCCATAAATACCACCGACGAGTCCGGCAATCATAAAGATAAACTCCGGTTGTTTGGTTTTGAAATACTCTTCTACCTGGCCTTTATCCAGGAGATTAACCGTCTGACTATTTGGCTCATCAACGTTCGTATAGCCTTGTTTAATCAGCCCTCTAACCATGGCGCTGCCGACTAGGCCGCTACCGCCAAAAACGGTGATTTTGCTATTGAGGTTCATCATATTTTTTGATTTTACTTCTTTTCTTTTTCTAATTCGGCGTCCAGCATTATTTTTACCAACTCCTCAAATTTTACTTTCGGCTCCCAGCCCAATTTAGTTTTAGCTTTAGTCGGGTCACCTAACAATAATTCCACTTCAGCCGGCCGGAAATATTTGGGATCGATTTCAATAATAGTCTGGCCGGTATTTTTATCAATACCTTTCTCATTTATTCCTTCGCCCTCCCAAGCAATATCCATCCCTAATAGTTTAGCCGCCGTTTCCACAAACTCCCGGACGCTATGAGTTTCTCCGGTTGCCAAAACATAATCATCGGGAGTCTCCTGTTGGAGCATGAGCCACATGCCATAGACATAGTCTTTGGCATAGCCCCAATCACGTCGGGCTTCCAAGTTTCCCAAATATAATTTATCTTGAGCGCCATTTTTTATTTTAACCAGAGCTTCGGTAATTTTCTTGGTAACAAAAGTTGAACCGCGACGCGGAGAGTTATGAATCCAAGTAAGGCCGATGCCGGCCGAAAAAGTGCCGCTCGCCGTTTCTAGGTCAAATAACCAACCAGTGTATTCATTATTTTTTATGGCTTTAATTTCCGAAATTTCTTTTTGCAAATGTTTCCCCTTCCTGGTTTTATTATCAGAATTAATATTTAGGTGGTAGTAAGTTTTTCCAGATCTAAATTCTGGATGCATAGTAATTCTTAATCCTAATACTTTTTCCGTTAAATACCATAAACCCTGGGCCAGAACTGAGGAATTGGTAGTAAAGCTTTTAAATTCAGTTTTTTGTCTGCCGGCTTTAAGTCCGTCGCAACTGTTATATCCTCTTAAAAAAGCCAAGACTACATCTTTGTCGGCGTTTAATAGGCGTTTCGGTATTTTTTTATATAATTTTTCATTATATATCTCTTTTTGAACGAATCTTAAATAATCATAGTTTCCGGATAATTCAATGGATAAAACGTCTTTCGATTTATTAAAACCATTGGGATGTTTGGAATATCGGCTGGAGCCGCCGGCTATTTTCAGCCACAGCTCTTCCGCTCGACCTAATAATTTTCTGTCGTTATTTATAAATCTACCGTGGCCATCGGCGTTAACATATCCGTCAGCGACTATCATTCCTAAAAATTCTGCTTCAGCCAAACTGGTCAGCGTTTTTTTAGTTAAGGGTGGTAGTTGTTTTAGTAATAAGCGATTCTCTTTCTTTAAATCGCCAGTTTTTATTTCCTGGTTATTTTCTAAAAAAGATAGATGATCGTTGGTCGCTTCATAATAACCACCCCGACAAATAACTCGTTTAACTTTTTTGTCTGTTTTTGTCCCAGCTTTGTTCCAAGTAGCCGTCATTGTTTTTATTTTTGTCCAATCTTTTCCGTCCCAAATTTCTAATGGATTTTTATTTTGAGTAGTATATTTTACGCCATGTTTATGATTTTCACGATGGGGTACTAATTCTTCAATAGAGACAATATCTATTAAGTCATTTTTTTTAATAATAATTGGTGTTTGGGCAGTTAAGCATTCGTGATTGAATAAAATGCCAGAAACGGCGAAGAGGTCATAACTCTCGCGGTAGTTTTTGGTAATCCAATGCCCGAATAATTTAGCGACGCCATAAGGGGAGCGAGGATAAAAAGGCGTGTTTTCATTCTGCGGATTCTCTTGTACTTTACCGAACATTTCCGAAGAAGAGGCTTGGTAGAATTTGGTTTTAATTTTAGTTTCTCGGATAGCGTCCAGAATCCGGAGCGCGCCTAGCCCGGCAGTTTCGGCGGTATATTCCGGAATATCAAAACTGACTCGGACATGGCTTTGAGCGGCGAGGTTATAGATTTCATCCGGTTGAATTTTTTCGAGTAAGCGGGAGATATTGCTGGAATCGGTCACGTCGCCAAAATGCAAGAAGAAAGTTGTTTTTGGATTATGAGGGTCTTGATAAAGATGGTTAATTCGGCCGGTGTTGAATGATGACGACCGGCGGATAATGCCATGAACTTCATAGTCTTTTTCCAGTAATAGTTCGGCTAAGTATGATCCGTCTTGACCGGTAATGCCGGTAATTAATGCTTTTTTCATAGTTTTTATCTCCCTTGATGGGCAATGATAGTTTTAATGGTTTTTAAAATAATAGTAATATCCAAATATAATGACCGATTTTTGATATAGAATAAATCGTATTGCAGTTTTTTCATGGTGTCGGCGACGGAGGCGGAATGATATTCCCCCGAAATCTGATCCCAACCGCTGATGCCGGGTTTCACTAAAGTGCGAATATCAAAGAAGGGCACGTTTTCTTTAAGTTCGGCGATAAATTCCGGTCTTTCAGGTCGCGGTCCGATAAAGCTCATTTGGCCCTTAATAATATTAATCAGTTGCGGGATTTCGTCCAGTCTGGTCTGACGCATAATTTTTCCGACTCCGGTAATGCGTTTGTCGTTCTGAACGGTCAGCGCGTAATTATTATTGGCGGTTCTCATGGTGCGGAATTTATACATCTTGAAAGGAATATTGTTTTGGCCCATGCGATATTGGGAAAAGAAAACCGGACCGGCGCTACTCAGTTTTATCGCTAAGAGAATAAAAGGCCAAAAGGGAAGAGTCACCAACAAAAAGATGATAGCTAAAATCAAATCAAAACTTCTCTTAATAAATTCAAATATTTTCTTGTCAGCCAAATCTAGATTTTCCAAAAACCAAGATTGGCCGATTATTTCCAATGGGACGCGGTCGGTAATTTTTTCATAAAAATTGGAGAGGGTAGTATAGCTGATACCCAGGGGCAGACAATTAAACAGGCGACGTTTGAGCTCGGGAGAGCTGTTGACGTCTTTAGCCAAAATAATATTGGTAATTTTATATTTAGAACTCAATTCTTCCAACCCGTCATTTTCATCAAAAATATCCACTAATTCTCTGATGCTGGGATCAATTGTCTCGCCCTCGTTTAAAATTACAAATTTGATATCATAACCTAAATGCGGATTAGATTTAAATTCTTTAATCAATTCCGCCAAATGAGGGTGATAACCGATGACGCCTAAATTATTCTTGGGCAAACGATTCTTGAGGAGATAAGAAAAAAAGAAGCGCCAAGCTAGAAATAATCCGGAAAAAACGCCGGCGAATATCACCAGATTAGTCTTGGGAGAAATATTATTATAAGGGAAAAGATAAAAGAAGATGATGGAAAGGACTAGGGCTATGGCTAAGCTTTGGAGATATTTTTCCACCAGCCGGCCTTTGTGGACGAAATTTTTGAGGTCGTACAGGTTGCCGATGTAGAAAACCAGGAGCCAAACTAAAAAAACCCAAGTAAAAGCGGCGCTGTTTTGCTCCCAAAGTTCACTATGAGGTTTGTCCCAGTAGCGTAAATATAGGGCTAAATACAGGGCTAAGTAGAAAATGGCAATATCTCCCAAGAGCAGAATAATTTGTTTTAATTTGGACTTTATCATATAATATCATTATATCAACTTAAAACTTAAAATCAAGCTAAAATTATGCAGCCAAAAACTTATCTGGCCATTTTGAAATATGGTCTTTATAGCTCTTTTGTGACTTTTTTATTAATTTTTCCTTCTCTTTTGTTTCCTTTCATTACTTCTAAGCAGATTTCCTTTAATATTTTAATGGAAGTTTTGGCGGTGGTTTGGGTGTTGTTAATTGTCACTTATCCGGAATATCGTCCCCAGAAGAATTATTTGACCGGGGGAATCTTGGCCTATTTCTTGGCCGTGGGACTATCCGCTATTTTTGGGGTTGATTTTAATTTAAGTTTTTGGGGAAATGCCGAAAGAATGCTGGGCTTATTTCATTTGCTCCACTTCTTGTTGTTCTATTTGATTTTGATTACCGTCATGCGCCAGAAAAGCGATTGGGAACGATTATTGGATGTTTCCATCGTCACCTCGGTCATCATTGTTATTTATGGTTTGATTAAGGTCTATCCCGCTTCCACTATTGGTAATGCGGCTTATGTGGGCGGATTAATGATTTTCAATTTTTGGTTTGCTCTGTGGCGGATTTTTTCCTGTAAAGACTGGTGGCAGAGAAGTATCTATATCTTCGCCGCTTTTCTGATTTTAGTCGGCTTCGTCAAGGCGGATATTTCCGGCTCTCAAGCCGGCTTTGGCGCGGGGCTCGCGGTAATGGGTATTATCTTTTTCTTTTTACAGAAGAGCAAGAAGATAAAAATAATCGGGGCTGCGGCCATGGGCTTATTGGTGATCGTTTTAGTTTTGCTTTTTGCTTTCCGGTCTAATCCAATATTTGATAATACCAAGTTGGGTGGAATGTTGCGCGCTTTCTCTAACACCAATGCGACTTTTAATACTCGGTTGCTTTCTTGGCGCGCGGCTTATCTGGATTTTCATAATCATCCGATCTTGGGCGTCGGCCATGGCAATTATGCGGCCATTTTTGATAAATACTTTACCACCAAGTTTTATGATTTTAGTCCGAATGAAACTTATTTTGATCGGGCGCATAATAATATTGTGGAAATCGCTTCCACTACCGGCTCGCTCGGTCTCCTGACCTATCTCTTTATTTTTGTCGCCGCCTTTTATTATTTATTTAAATCATTCCGGCAAAAGAAGATTAATTCTTGGCAACTGGCCGTTCTCTCCGGCTTGATTGTGGCTTATTTCGTCCAAAATTTGGCGGTGTTTGATTCGCTGGTAACTTATGTTTCTTTGTTCGGCCTTTTGGGTTTTATTTATTATAATTATCACCAAAATGAGATTGATGTCGTCAGCGCCAAGAAATCAGCCCTATCAGATGAGAAAGAATTGGCTTTATGGGTAGTCCTAATCATCTTGGCTCTAATTTTTGTGGTTCGTTTCAATATTCGCGGCTTCCAGATGCTCGCCGGAACGATTGATGGCTATCAATCTGTCGCTAAAGGTCAATTAATGGAGGGAGTGGCGATTTATAAGCAGACCTTGGCCAAAGAAGTCGGATATAATCGTGACAGTCGAGGAACTTTGGTTAACTTAATTTCCAGTCACCCCCAAGCGTTAATGTCTTTATCGACTAAAGACGCCCAGGAAGTGGCGGCTTATGCCGTCGAGCTGGCGCGTCAGAATGCCGCTTATAATCCGACTGATAGTTTACTCCATACTCAATTGGCTAAAATTTCCGATGTCGCTGCTCGCCTTAATTACAAAGACATGGATAAGTTTAACGAATATTCCGGTGATGCCGTGGCCGCAATTGATACCGCCATTCTCGCCAGTCCGGAGAGATTTCCGCTTTATTCCGTTAAATCGGATATTTATTTAACGCGGGGCGAGAAAGATGAAGCAATTAACGCCTTAAAAAAAGCCATTAAACTCCGATCGGATTCCCCCGATGCTTACTGCAGTTTAGCCCGGGCTTATTTTTTCTTTAAAGATTATAACCAGGCCTATGAATCGGCGCGAACTTGCGCCAAACTGGATAGTATCAGTTTGTTGGGGACGGGAGATTTAGTGACTGGGGCGATAAACTATTTTTCAGAAAAGAAAGACATTGAGAGCGCTCAATACTTCCAAGCTTATCTGGATTCTCAGATCAAGCCAGGCCAAGCGGCGCAGTAATTGTTGATTGTTTAATACGTTTGACGTGATTTATAAAAAGATATATAATATCAATATGCTTGTGGGGCGTCAGCCCTATTCGGCTAAAGCATAAGCTGAAGGCAGGCATAATAAAAAACACTTCTTTAAAATGAAGTGTTTTTTGTTTGGCGTTGTTTAAAATAAAAGATTTAATCTTCTTCGGGGCGACCTTTCATGGTAGTAAAAAATTTAGTATCACGATATTTATTGGTTGTCCAAGCTGGAATGATGCTCCAAAAATGTAAAAAACCATTGTCACCTATTTTTCTAATAATAACCTTTATTTTTTGCCCATCAATAATGGCAATAATACCCCAATACTTAACAATCTTATTTTTTTGCTTTTTTGTCAATCCCTAGAAATACTATACTATTATTTGGCAAATTATTTGGGAAAATTTTTAATAAAATCTAACGTATATTTTTTAGGCGACTGCAAATCAATACTAGTATGAAGTCGTCTATTATTATAATATCTGATCCTCTTGGCGATCAGTTTTTTTAATTGGGTAAATGTTTCCATTTCTAAAAATTCAGTTTTATTCTCATCCTTCAGTCTTCCAAAAAATGAT
>MNUV01000017.1 GCA_001871235.1 Candidatus Falkowbacteria bacterium CG1_02_41_21 | reverse complement strand
ATCTATATTTTCCCTTGGCATGGCAAGATATCCGGTTGCTGCCACAATTGGGACAACGACACCGGCGATTTTCCTTCTTTTTGATTCTAATGACTAATTCATCTTTTTTATTGTTTTTTATTTCCAAAATTCTATACCCTTGTATTTTCAGGAAGTTTTTTGTAAAATTGTTCATAGAAGGATTTTGTTAATTTTTGGCTTATATTCACCAATATATTAACAGAATTCTTCTTTTTTATACACACTTTTCGACGTAGAGCCACAACTCTCTTGACACCCCCTCCAATCCCTGCTAACATAAGGATAACAACTAACTTTACCACAGACAGCAAGCACTCCATAAGCCTTGCCGAGGTAGAATATCTAGCGTGATAAGCGCCTTATTTTATTAATCTGTGGTCAAACACAGTTTTTTTATTATCACATTACTATCGCACTACTATCACATTATTATCGCAATTTCTATTATTAATCTAATAATATATTTAATAAAATAATATGCCAAAAAGCAAGCAACAAAAGAAAGAAGTGTTGACGGGCTTAGCGGACAAGATCCAGAGGGCGAAATCTATTGTTTTTACCAGCTTCAATGCGCTGACTGTCAAAGACAATGAAGAATTACGTCTGAAGTTAAGAGAGGTGGAAGGCGAATACTATGTGGCCAAGAAAACCCTACTTAATTTGGCTTTCAAGAACAACCCGATTGAGGGTTTGAACGTCAAGGATTTAGACGGTAAAGTGGCGACCATTTTCTCCTATGGAGATGAGGTGGCTCCCGCTAAAATCGTTCTAGGTTTCCGCAAAGATCGTGAAGACAAGATTGCCTTTATCGGCGGTGTCTTAGAAGGCCGTTTCCTGTCTCAAGTTGAGATGGAGAGTCTGGCTAAGTTACCAAGCAAACAAGAGCTCTATGCCCAGATAGTGGGATCTCTCAATGCTCCCATCTCCGGCTTCGTTAATGTCTTAGCCGGCAATTTAAGAGGACTGGTTAACGCTCTCAAAGCGATTAGCGATTCCAAAAGCGCTTAATTAATAATTATTAATCATTAGAATCAATCTGGTATTGGTTCTAGATCAAGTTAAACAATATGGAAGACAAAAAAATCGTAGTCCCGGCTAAATTCAAATCTTTAGTTGAGGAAATTGAAAAGATGAGTGTGATGGACTTAGCCGAATTGGTTAAGATCCTGGAAGAGAAATTTGGCGTGTCCGCCGCCGCTCCCGCCGCTGTGATGGCTGCCGGTCCGGCCGCCGCTCCAGTGGAAGAGAAAACCTCTTTTGACGTGGAAATCACCGACTCCGGCGCTAACAAGATCAATGTCATTAAAGCGGTTCGCGCTTTGACTGAATTGGGCTTAAAGGAAGCTAAGGACTTAGTGGATGCCGCTCCGAAGATGGTCAAAGAAGGCGTCAAGAAAGAAGAGGCTGAAGCCATGAAGAAAACCTTGGAAGAAGCCGGCGCTAAAGTCACTTTGAAATAAGCTTTAAACTAGTTTATTATACTGGAAAGCCACCCTATTTGGGTGGCTTTTTGGTGATTCTGAGGCTTGACATTCGTCCATTATTCGTCTATAATATGTCTATATATGTTTAAGCCCCAATATACAATTTCCAATAAATTACTGGGTAATATCAAGAGAATTACCGAAATTATCGCTGATTTAAACAATCGGAGTTTTTCTCGCGTGGTTTTGGCTGAACTGGCCAAAAGAGCTCGAGAAGTATCGGCTTTTTCTTCCACCAGTATTGAAGGCAATCCGTTGCCTTTAACCGACGTCAAAAGGATTTTGCAGAATAAGCCGGAATATGTTCGGGACAGCGAGAAGGAAGTTTTGAACTATAATCAGGCTTTAGTGGAACTGGATGCTTTAATCAAATCCGATGAGATTATTTTTGATACTTCGTTAATTACGAAAATTCAAGGAACTATCACTCAAGGACTAATTGCCGATTACCGCTCCGGCCAAATCAGGCAAGAACCGGTTTTTGTCAACGATCCTAAGGCTCGCCAAACCGTCTATTGGCCTCCGGATCATGTTGACATGGATAAGCTGTTAGGGGAGTTGTTTGGTTATCTGGATGAGAATAAAAATGTCATTGATTCTTTGATCTTGGCCGGTCTTTTCCATAAGCAATTTGTGGTCATTCATCCTTTTGTTGACGGCAACGGCCGCACCGCTCGTCTGGCGACTAAGGTGCTATTGGCTAAAATGGGTTTAAATACTTTTAATCTCTTTAGCTTTGAAAATTATTATAACCAAAATGTCAGTAAATATTTTCAAGAGGTCGGGGTTTTAGGCAATTATTATGACATCCAAGACCGGATTGATTTTACTTCTTGGTTGGAATATTTTTCCGATGGCATCATTGACGAATTGCTTCGGGTCGGCAAAGAATCGGCTAAGGAAGTTATTTCGCCGCAAAATGAATTGAAGAATTATCATCAAAAAATCATTAATTATATCAAGCAGAAAGGGTATATTACCGATTCGGAATATTCTAAATTAACCAAGAGAGCCAAGTCAACCAGAAATATGGACTTCAGAAAGCTGATAGCTCTGGGAATTATTGAGAAGGCAGGTGGAAGCAGGTCGAGTTATTATAAGTTAAAATAAATAACTCTTTATATCTTGAGATATGGTTTTTTATATCTCAAGAAAGGGGTTGAAGTTGAGATATGAAAAAGAGAAGCAACAGCTTCTCTTTTTTCTTTTGGCAGATATTTTAATTTGCTTTTTCTAAATTAAAGGGGTAATTCGTAAACAATGTTGTCGCTTAACAGATAAGCCTTCTTACTCTTTTCGTCCACGCTGAAGTCTTTGAGCTTGGCCAGCTGTTCGGATTGATATTGTTTCTTGGTTTTGCCTTTTCGGGTAAAGACCGCCAAACGTTTGTTGGCCGGATCCAGGATGTAGATATCGGTTAGAACCTTGATCATGGTGGCGCCGGTTATTTTCGGTTCAATGGAGTCAATGGTAAATTTATTATCTTCTATGCCGGCATAGAATTTTTTGACTTCGCCGGATGATTTGAGGAAATACATAGTACCGATTTCAGCCCCGGCTTCGTTATCAATGGTGAAATAAGTGACATCAGAAGCGTCCAATTTGCTCTTTAGGCGAGGTTCGGCCTTCGGATACTCACTACCAGTCAGAACATAGCGGTAGAGCTGGTTTTTAGCCTTATCCAGGGCATAGAGCTTGTCGGTATAGTTATATAGTCCGATCAAGTTCTGGCCTTCTGTTAGGGCCATTTTATTGATAGCTAGTTTTTCGTCTTTGGGATTTAGAACTACCACCTGATTTTCATCCAAATAATAGATTAACCCGTCTTTATTCGCGGTCGGGTATTTGAGGTAGGATTTGATTTGTTCGGAACTGATTACCGCGCTGACATTGTCTTTGGAGTTAAGGCGATAAATGGCTTTCTGGCTGTTGTCGGCGGCATAAACCTTGTCGCCAATCAGCATGATATTTTCAATATTGAGGTCGCTGCCAATGGCGGAAAAGTCGGCGACGATTTTCAGTTGGTCCACTTTAGTGATGTGCTGGACTTGAGACATCTGGTCGTTATACTTAGCCAGCAACTCATTGTAGTTTTCAATTTTGGCTTTCTTGTCTTCGGGAATGCTGTCCAGATAGCTTTTCAATTCTTTCAAGATTCCTTTGGCGGAATTTTCATCATTGTAGAGGAGATATGATTCAATTTGGCTTTCTTTTTGTTTAATTACTTCTTCATAGTTTTTGTTCTCTTGGGTTTGCTCGGTATTTTTAGTTCTGATCTTTTGGATGCCCAGGTTAATTAGAAAAGCCAAAAGAGCTAGGGCTAATATAATCAGCAGAATCTTTTTGATCTTAGAGGTATTTTTAGAAGTCTCAGCCGAGAGCGCGGTGCGGTCTAAGGTGGTGGTGGGGATATTGGCGGCGTGCTCTTTCTTTTTGAATATTAATTTGAATAGTTTCCCGATTAATCTGAAAGGATTAATCTTTTTTAATATCCGAACGCAGAATCCCGATACCCTCCGGGTATTGACCACGCTGGCGGGGGTCAGGATTTGTTCGGTTTTTTCGGCGGTGGCGGTCAAATTGGAATCTTTTTGTTCGGAGATGCTCCGACTGGCTTCCACTTGGCGATATTCTTCAATGTTTTCCGGTTCTTCGTGGTTAAAATTATTTTTGATGATGATTCCCATGAAAGGAATGTAGGCGTTGATTTTAAAGAGGGTGTGTTTGATTTGTTCGGCCGCTCCCAAGGGGGCCAGTTTAGTGATGATTTCAATCAGTTCTTGGTTGAAGAGGTATTCCGACAGCGCTTCGTTGGCGAAGATGAAATAGGATTTAGCCGGCATTTCGCCGGAAATGATGGAAGAGAATAGTTTTTTGAAATTCAAATTATCACCGCTTGAATCTTTGGCGTCCTCGCTCTTTTCCACATTAATCATCTTATACTTGCTATCCGTTTCTTCTTTGTAGAGGAGCAGAGCTTGGTTGCTGCCGATATTGGAGAAGTGGAGCTCATTGCCGAAGATAATGCCGATGGTGGCGTTGATGCTTTTGGGGGAGAGAATAATTTTCTCTTCGGCCAAGAAGTCAATTAAGTTCTTGTTGGTTTTGACCAGCACGGTTTCAAAGATATTTTCAATTTTCAAAGCCTCAATCTTTTCTCGCAACATCAATTTATCATTTTGGTAGTAGTTCTCGTTGATGTCGGAAACGATAAAATCAATGATTTTTTGGGCATCATTTTTTCGGGCCTCAACTTCAATGAGGATAAATAATTTACCGGCCAATTGTTCTCGGGCCGGCGTCGGTTCGGCGATAAAGATTTCAGCCGCCCCGCCGGCTTTCTTTTTAGTGTTGATGGTAATGGGGGCAATTTTTGTGTACATAGTCGTTCGGCTTGTATTTTTAGCTAAGATGATATAATATTATGCTATAAAACTATAAAATAGGGAAATATGATTGAAGGTTTTTTTGGGTCTAAAACCAGAGTTAAAATCCTCAGACGATTTTTGTTGAATGCCGAGGAAAAATATTATTTGCGGCAATTGGCGCGGGATCTGGTTCTTCAGGTCAATTCGGTCCGCCGGGAGCTAAAACATTTGGAATCCTGCGGTCTTTTGGTTTTGGCTGATTATCATCATAGCACACTTTTGCCGGCCAAGTCTAATATTGAGGGGGATAAAAAGGCTGCCAGCTCCGACAAGAAATATTATGAAGTGAACAAGGATTTTATTCTTTTTGCGGAAATTAAAGCCTTGATTTTAAAGGACCAGACTATGGTCGGGCAGAACTTTTTGGATGATTTGCAAGAAATTTGTACGCCCCAGCTATTGATTTTGACCGGTATCTTCGTGGCCCATAATAATTTTCCGACCGATATGCTCCTGGTGGCCAATGTCCCCAAGGTGAAGCTCCTGGGTCTGATTAAAAAATTGGAAGGGGAATTGGGTCGGGAAATCAATTATACGCTGATGGACGAGGCGGAGTTTAAGTTTCGAAAAGAAATCGTGGATGTCTTTTTGAATAAAATTTTCGAGTCAAAAAAGGTGGTGCTGATTAACGCTTGGGATCTGGTTTTTACCGAGCCAAAATAATTTATATCAATTTATGACGCGCTATTTACGTTATTTTATTTTGACCATCGCCGCCCTGTTGTTATTGTTCGTGGTTCTCAATTTGGCCGCGGCCATGAACCTGGTCAGAGTCTATTCGGCCGGCACTTCGGCCAAGAAAGATTTGCAGGCCTCTCTGGATTCTTTGCAGGCTAATAATTTTAGCGCCGTGGTCATTTCGGCCGGTGAAGCCGAAGACAGTTTGGCCGTCGCTTTCAGCCGCTTGGAGAGTTTGGAAGATAATTTTTGGGTGAAACGATCCGACTCTTTATATCCGCAGATCAAGGATTTGGAATATATGGTCAAGACGGCCGAAGTGCTGGCGCGGTCGCTCTCGGCCGGCGCCGCTATCGGCCAAAAAGTGAATGGAATTCTGCCAGATCAACCGGGGGTCAGTTTTTCCGATTTGAAAAAGGCGGACAAGGAAGCGGTTTTGAAATTAATCTATGAGTCCGTGCCGGATTTAAACGGAGTCAAAGCCAATTTGGATTTGGCTTTAATGGATTTAAAGAAAGTTGATAATTCCGGTTGGTTCGGACCTTTGCAGAAGCAAATGTCGCTGGCTAAAGATGAGCTCCAAGTCGGAGCCGAACTGATGGCTAAAACTATTACTCTCTCGCAATTATTGCCGGTTTTAGCCGGTTATCCCGATCCGGCCAATTATTTAGTGTTACTCCAAAACAGCGATGAACTCCGGCCGACCGGAGGTTTTTTGGGAACTCTGGGCGTGCTGCAGACTGATCTGGGCGATTTGGTAAAATTCAGGACCAACGACGCTTACCACTTGGATATGCCGGCCAGCTTGGATCCGAATTTCAAAGTGACGCCCCCGGCGCCGCTGCAAAAATATTTGGGCACTGATCGCTGGTATTTACGCGACAGCAATTGGTCGCCGGATTGGCCGACTAGCGCCCAGAAAATCCAATGGTTCTATAATGCCGAGGCTAAATATAATTCCGATCCGGAGATTAAGAACCCGCCGCAATTTGACGGGGTGGTGGCCATTACGCCGCGCCTGGTGACCGACTTACTCTATATCGTCGGACCGATAACTGTAAATGGGCAGGAGTATAATAAGGATAATTTTACCGACCTGCTGCAATATGAAGTGGAAATGGCTTACCGCGATAAAGGCGTTTCAGAATGGGATCGGAAAAAAGTTATCGGCGATATTTTGAAAGAATTAAAAACCCGATTGTTCGCTTTGCCCACCGATCGTTATTTGGATTTAATCGGCGCTTTGAATGCCAATATTGAGAAAAAAAATATTTTATTTTATTTTAATGACGCCCAAATCCAAGCGACGGCGCGGAATCTAAATTGGGGCGGAGCCATTGAATCCGTCCCTGGTGATTATCTGATGCTGGTGGATGCCAACTTGGCGGCCTTCAAAACCGACCGGGTGATGGAGAAGAAATTGTCTTATAGCGTCACTCCCAAAGATGACGGCTATGTGGCGAAAGTGACGATGAACTATAAACACACCGGCGGTTTTGATTGGAAAACGACCCGTTATCGCAGCTATGTTCGAATTTACGTCCCCCTAGGCAGTGAATTGATCAAGACGGAGGGAATAAGCGACGGCGAGGTGTCCAAAGGGGAAGAGGACTTCGGGCGGCCGGAGGCGAAAAAAACTTATTTCGGCGGATTCATTTCCATTGAGCCGGGTCAATCCGATACTTTAGTCTTCGAATATCGCTTGCCGTCCAATATCGCCAACCAAATCAAGGCCGGCCAATATAGCTTGTATTTACAAAAACAAGCCGGTAATAATATTCAGAATTTGGCCGTGGCGCTTCAGTTTGATAATGATATTAAAAGTTATACTGATAATTTTACGAATATCGTTCAATCAACCGGCGGGCTGTTAAGCGGTCAAGACGTCTTTGAGACTGATCGCTTCATTAATATCGGTTTATGAAATTAAAATCTAATTGGTTAATATTTTCCGCTGTAGTGCTCCTGGCCGCCTTGTGGCTGGTCGGGTCTTATTTACTTCCGGTAGCTATTGGCGGCGGAGTGCTCTTGGTTTTATTGATATTCTCCATCCGGTTGGATTGGGGTCTTTATATTTTGGCCTTCTCCTTGCCTCTGATCAATTGGAATTTTACTTGGAACTCTTTGAGCGTTTCCTTCGTGGAAATTATCGCTTTATTGTTAGTGGTGGCCTTTGTCTTACATCACTCCTATTCTTTCTGTCGGGGCCAAAATATTTGGCGGAAGATTAAGTTGCCTTTATGGCAGCCGTTTTTAATTTTTATTATCGCTGCGGCCATTTCCAGCTTATTCAGCCATTATATTTTGTCGGCGGCGTGGTATGCCATCCGCTGGCTATTATTCTTTTATGTCGCCTATTTGGCCGTCCCTTATAATATCATCAAAGACGGTCGGGTTTTGAAAAATACCATTATCGCTTTAACTTTATCCGGCGTGGGCTTGGCCATCATGGGTTTAGTGTCTCTGACTTATCAAGATTGGTACAATGATTTTTTTCGGATTCAACCGACGGCTTTATTCGGAATTTATCCGGTCGGAGAGAATCACAATCTGATGGCGGAATTTTTGGTAATTATTTCTTTTCTAGTTCTGTCTTTGAAACATTGGTCCAAATCATTGCGACTCAATCGTTTTATCAATATTTTATTTTTATTTTTGCTGGCAGTGACCATCGGAACTTTTTCGCGCACCGCTTGGATTGTGCTGGGTGTCAGTTCCGCCGTTTATTTATTCCTGGATACGGTTTATCTGAAACGGAAACAATGGAATTCCAAAAATATTATCTTGGCGCTCGTGGTGGCCACGATGGTTTTGGTGCCGTTTATTATCCGCATGGATCGCTTGCAGGCGGAAAATGTGAGCTCCACGGAAAATCGTTTATTGCTGACGCAGATTGCCTGGCGCGCTCTGGCGGCCCAGCCGCTGGTCGGTTACGGGCCGGGGACTTTTGTCACTCTAGTGGAGAATAATGTTCGGTTTACGGCCAAGTATGGCGACCCGCTGGATTCTCACGGCGTCTGGCAGAAGTTGATAGCGGAAGTGGGATCTTTGGGAACGGCGGCTTTCGCTTTATTTGTCGGGTTAATTTTTTGGAATTTATATCGGGCGTTAAAGATTTATAAGCGGGAGGCGCAATTGCTCTTGCCCCTCACGGTGGCGGTTTTAGGCGGCTTCATTTATCAATGGTTTAACACTTCTTATTACAAGGGTAAGTTGTGGGTGCCTATCGCCGTAGCGCTCGCCGGGATGAATTTATTGAAACAGAAGTATGTCCAAAAAAGAAATCTAATCGTTAAATAATAATTTTGTGAATACCAATAACCAGAAAAAGATAGTCTATATTATGCCCTCCCTGGACGCCGGCGGGGCGGAGCGTTTTATTCTAGACTTAATCCGGAACTTGGATCAGAACTTATTTTCTCCCACTTTGGTCCTGTTCAGCCATGGCGGATTTTTTGAGGCGGCAGCGCGTCAAGCGGGAATAGACTTAATTATTTTAAGGAAGCGGTTTAAATTTGATCCGATTAATTTTTTTAAATTATACCGAGTTGTCAAGAAGCTGAAACCGGACATTGTCCATACCCAATTGGGCGGGGATATTTACGGCCGGCTGGCGGCTCGGATGCTCGCGGTGCCGGTAATTGTGTCCACCGAGCAAAATGTGCAAATCGGGGAATCCGGTTTGATCCGCTGTCTAAAAACTTGGACGGCCAAGTTCGCCGCTAAAATAGTGGCGATTTCTCAGGCGGTCAAAGCCGATGCCCTGAAGCGCTATGGCCTACCGGAAACTAAAATGGAATTGATTTATAATGGTTTGGAGACCGGTAAATTTTTGTTGACCGAGCCCCGGCCGAAAAGTGATAAGATTATCTTCGGTTCGGTCGGGCGCTTAACCGCTCAGAAAAATTATTCGTTATTAATTGAAGCTCTGGCGGAATTGAAGGATTATAATTGGGAACTGCGCTTAGTCGGCGAGGGTGAACTTCGGGGTGATTTAGAGCGGAGAACTAGCGAGCTGGGTTTAACCGGCCGCGTTAAATTGCTCGGTTTAAGGGCGGATATCAAAGGCTTTTTGGCCGGTTTGGACATTTTTGTTTTGCCTTCGCTCTGGGAAGGTTTGGGCTTGGCGCTGCTTGAAGCGGGACTCGCCGCATTGCCGGTTCTGGCTTCTCGGGTGGATGGAATTCGCGAGGTTATCAGAGACGGCCAAACGGGAATTTTATTTAATTCCAATGATCGTCCGGACTTAGTGGTGAAGTTAAAACAGATTATGGCCAGTAGCGCCAAACCGGAATTGTCAATCTTGGGAAAAAATTTACAAGCGACGGTTCAAGCTCGTTTTGATATTAAAATCATCGCCAAACAGTATCAAGATTTATATTTAAATTTATTATCAGCCAAATAATTTATGAAAATACTCCAAGTTAATAAATTTCATTATCTCCGGGGCGGAGCGGAAAAATATTTCTTAGATATCAGTGAAGCCTTGCGCCAACTCGGACACGAAGTGGCCGTTTTTTCCATGAATCATCCCAAGAACTTGCCCAGTCCGTGGTCAAAATATTTTGTGTCCCGCATCAGTTTCAATGAATCTAAGTGGCGCGACAAATTGCTGGCTCCGGGCCGGATTATTTATAGCCTGGAAGCCAAGAGGAAGTTCAAGAAATTGGTTGACGATTTTCGTCCGGATATCATTCATATCCATAATATCTATCATCAATTGTCGCCCTCCATTTTGGCGGTGGCTAGAAAATATCGGATTCCGGTGGTGATGCATTTGCATGATTATAAGCTGGTTTGTCCCAACTATCAATTATTCGTGGATAACCAGATTTGTTATCGCTGTCGGAAGCAGCGATATTGCCAAGCGATTAAACATCGCTGCTTTCAGGGCTCGTGGCTCAAGAGCGCTTTGGTGGCGCTTGAAATGTTCTGGCATCATCGGGTTTGGAAAATTTACGAAAAAACTGTTAGCCTCTATCTCGCCCCCAGCGCTTTTATGAAAGAGACGGTGGTTAGTTTCGGAATCCCAGAGGCCAAAGTTGAAGTTTTATATAATTTTATTGATCAAGCAAAATTGGAGAAAAAAGAAGTCAAAATGGAAGATTATCTGCTTTACTACGGCCGTTTGTCGTTTGAAAAGGGAATTAATATCTTGCTAGAGGCTTTAAGGCTAGTACCGAATACGCCCCGTTTGAAAATCGTCGGAGTCGGCCCGGAGGAAGATCAGCTCAAAGACAGCGTCAAGTCTTTGGGGTTGGAAGGATTAGTTGAATTTTTAGGAGCTAAATACGGCTCGGAGTTAGAAGAGATAATTTTGTCGGCTAAGGCTATTATTATTCCTTCGGTCTGGGCCGAGAATATGCCGTTTGTGCTTTTGGAATCTCTGGCTCTGGGTAAGGCGGTTATCGCTTCCCGAACCGGCGGTCTGCCGGAATTAATTACTTCGGGCGAGACCGGATTTTTATTTGAGAACGGTAATTCGGCTGATCTGGCGGAAAAGATTATGGCTCTCAATGATTATAATCTGGCCCAAATCGGTTCGGCCGCCCAGGCCACGGTCGTTGACTTAACTCTGGAGAAACATTATAATAGGTTATTGGAAATCTATCAGAGGTTTATAAAAAAAGTATGAAAAAATTAATTTTACTTCTGGGCCTTTTATTCCTATTGCCCCTAACTGCTCAAGCTTATAGCGCCAACTTGAGCGTCAAGAATCCTAAAACCGCCAATGCTTTTTTGCGGTGGAATTTAACGCCGACCGACACCGAGAGACTGGCGCGCTATGACCTGTTAATTTTAGACATGAAAAACCAGGTTAATAACCCGGAATTAATTAAAAGGATTCGTCAGCTAAATCCGGACGTCACTATTTTAGCTTATATCAGTTCTCAGGAAATTAGGCATGACACCGCTATTCATCCCGAGGTAACGCTGCGGCAAAAAATGTTTGCGCGGTTACCGGAGAGTTGGTATTTGCGCGATACCGACAATTTCAAAATTAGTTTTTGGGACCAGACTTGGATGATTAATATTACCGATAGCGCCCCATTAGATAAAAATGAGCGTTTTAATGATTACTTGCCGCGTTTTATCGATGAAGAAATCCTCTCTTCCGGACTGTGGGATGGTATTTTTTATGATAATCTCTGGGACAGCGTCAGTTGGCTCAATAATGGCAATGTGGATCTGGATGGTGACGGTTATCGGGAGTCAGCCGGTGAATTGGATCAAGCTTGGCAAGCCGGAGTTTTAAAAATATTACAGGCTACTCGGAACCGAGTCGGTTATGATTATATTCTGATGGCCAATAGTTCCTCTTTTCAGGACTATCAACCTTATTTAAACGGCCGGATGTTTGAAGATTTTCCCAGTCTGTATGAAGCCGACGGCACTTGGCAGGGGAACATTGGCAGTTATCAGGCGATTAGGAATTATAACGTCAGACCTAATATCTATATCTTTAACTCCACCAATGCTCCCCAAGATAATTATTCCAAGATGCGTTATGGTTTGGCCAGCGCCCTGATGTTTGACGATGTCTATGATTCTTTTGACAATAGTATTTATGACCATGGCCAGACTTGGTGGTATGATGAGTATAATTTTTCTTTAGGGCGGGCTTTAAATCTCGCTTATCAGCTGACGGGCGACAAAAATAGCAATAATATTTGGCGCCGGGATTTCGTGAATGGGATGGTACTGCTAAACAATTCCTTATCGGAGCAGAGTTTTGCGATTGAAGCCGGTTACCGGAAAATTTATGGCGCCCAAGATCCGGTGGTCAATAGCGGTGGGGAATTAACTGAAGTGATCATTGGTCCGCGCGACGCTCTGGTGCTCCAAAAAGTTTTAGGGGTGCAAAATATTTACCTGAAGAATTATTATCGTTATCAGGTTTATAACGCTTCGGGCGAGCAAATCTATAATAACTACCAATGGGGCAGCGATGCCTATAAAAACGGTGAATTGGTCCGGCCGGAGAAGGATAATAAAGTTTCTAAAATTAAAGATCGATCAGTAATGTTAAACGGCACCAGAGTTGAGGGCAGTCCGACCAGCACGGCGGCGGCCATTAAAATTTATAATGCTAAAAATAAATTAGTGGGAATTTTTAAAGCCTATCCTGATAATTTAAAGAGTGGCGTTCGCGTGGCTCTGGGTGATATGAATGGAGACGGGCAAATGGAAATAGCCGCTCTGCCGGTTTATGGGGCGCCGCAACTAAAAATTTTTAGTTTGAGGGGGAAGTTATTGAATGAGTTTTGGTTGGGATTCACCGCCGACCGCTACTATTATGACTTAACCATGTTTGATGTGAATAGCGATAAACTGGCGGAAGTGATGGTGACAAGATGGTAAAGAATAAAAATTATAGAAATGCCTTAATTATTGAAAATTAGGGCATTTTTCATTATCGCCTTAAGGTATTGACAAATATTATCCTTTATGCTAAAATAGAAAGCGTTATAAATAATTATTTGGTTTTAATCTTAAAATATTAAAAATCCATTCAAATTCAATACAAATATGAAAAAAGTACTATTAGCTTTATTGATCATAATTGTGGTAGTGGGAACTACTACTCTTCCGGCTAAAACTAAAGTCCGGGCTTATTACTCGGGCGACGCCATTATCTACAATGACGTGGTGGTGACCGGTTCGGCTAACTCCGAAAGCTTGGAGGTCTTTAAGTTGGAAGGCCAAAAGCTGGTGAAGTTCGTGGATATCAAACCCTATAATTCTCGGTTTGGTACTTATGATAGTTTTTTTGACTTAAAGTTCAATCAGGAAGACGGACGTTTATACGTCTATGCTATTTCCGGATATTCCTTATATAAATATGATATCTCTGATTTAAGCTCTCCGAGTCTAGTCAAGATTTCGACTAATAGCTATTGGGAATGGTATAGTCGGGTGGATAAGTTCGGTAATGATATCGTGACTATCTCCGCTCGGGGCGTCAAAGTCTTTAACCGTAATATGGATATTGTTGATTCTTATGATATTAAAAATGATATTCCTTATAACATCAGCTCCGGCGGTTCCAGCCAATACATCTTTAATATTACCAAAGATCAAATTAACGTTTTTGACCGGTCCGCTCGGAAGGTAACTAAAAATATTAATGTTGATTACCGCAGCGCTTCCGGTAATCGCAGTTTATACTTTGATTCTTACGACCAGATGATTTATGTGGTTGATGACTATAGCGCTAAGAAATTCGATTTAAATGGCGCTTTAAAATCTACCTTTGATCATTCCGGTAATCCGGGTTATGATGTCGCCTCTTCCAATAATGAATATATCTATTTCTCTAACGGTTTAGGCGTCGTCAAATTGGAAAAATCCAATACGAAGCTTTTGGCCTCGCAAGTGACCGGCGGTATCGCCGGAACCGAGGGCTGGGCTATGGGCTTGAAAGTGGTGGCTAATTTCACCGGTGATAAAGTGGTGGTTTTCAACAACTCCAGCATCTTAGTGCTAAATGACAAATTGAATAAATTAGCTTACGCTCGCGCCGGGGAAGATACTCGTCCGGAAGTTAAAGAAAATTTATTTTTACATTTGAATACTGTGGCCGCTCCGACCAATTCCGTAATCAACTTAACCGGCGGCGGTTATTACCCAAATGAGAAGTTAACCGTTACCGTTAAAGATACTAAGGTTACGGCTCAAGCCGATGAGAATGGCCGTTTCAAGCAGACCCTGGTTGCGCCGGCAGTCTCCAACCAAGCTTTTAATACCGCTTCGGCTGTGACTATGGCCAGCGCTGGAACCAGCTCGGCAGTAACCGCCCGGGAAAGAACCGATATTAAAGTGGTGGGTGAACAGTCCAAATTCAATTATAGCATCAGTTTAGAAGTTGTTACTACTAAATAATTAAGATAATCTCGTAAAAGGCAGGTGTTGAACCTGCCTTTTACTTTAGGGATATTTAAATAATCTTCGCTTTCTGGTATAATAAATAGGGTCTAGATTTTATTTATTATTTAGCCTCTTAATCAGAGGACATAATTTTAACTTTATGGAATTTAATGAATTAATTAAATCAAAAAAACAAACGCTGATTTCTTTTTTCTTGATTTTCTTTCTGCTTGGAGCTATTTTTACGGGACTCCAGACTTTCAAGTACAGCGCCAGTTCCAAGCTCTTGGTGATTCAAGAGGGCGCCAGCGGCGTTGATCCTTTCGCCGTTTCCCGTTCGGTGGAATATTTAAGCGGTCTTTTCTCCCAAGTCGTTTCTTCCAACTCATTCTTTAACCTGGTTAAAGAGGCCGGGTTCAATATTGATCGGAGTTATTTCAAAGGTGATTCCATTAAACAGATGAAGCTGTGGCAAAAGACAGTTTCCGCTAAGAGCGTGGAGAATTCCGGTGTTATTAATATTTCCGTTTATCATCCCAGCTCCTATCAAGCCAAGCAAATCGCTTTGGCGGTTAATCATGTTTTGATGACCCAGAATTCCAATTATCAAGGTATCGGTTCCTCGGTTAAAATCACAGTCATTGACGAGCCATTAGTTTCCAATTATCCCAACCAACCGAATCTGTTGATTAACTTCGGTTTGGTGGTGGTGCTCAGTTTGATTTTCGGTCTGGCCTATATTTATATCTTTCCGGAAGAGAAGTATAATATTAAATTACTTCATCGGCGCGCGCGAAAAGCCCAAGCGGTTAAGGGGTCGGTTGAACATGATTTCTTAGAATCGGCTGGTAATTTTAAAAATAATGATTTAAATCAGGATGAAGAATCTGGTAATAGTCTGGAAAATAGGGGAAATATTAGAAATATCATGCGTTAGAAAACCCAGTAAATTAAGGCTTTTTAGCATCGGCCGATAGTAGGCTCTACGTCGAAAAGTGTGTATAACTCCAGAGCATTGCGAAGGGTAAAAGGCCTAAAATCAGCTTGCGGACATAGGTTTCCACATTCCTAAAGC
>MNUV01000045.1 GCA_001871235.1 Candidatus Falkowbacteria bacterium CG1_02_41_21 | reverse complement strand
GTAAAAGAGCGGAGTGCTAAAGGCCAGCCGGTATTAATCGGTACTATTTCCATCGAAAAGAATGAAATTTTAGCGGAGATGATGCAAAAGGAAGGTTTGCGTCCGGAGATGTTAAATGCCAAAAACCATTTCCGGGAAGCGGAAATCATCGCTCAGGCCGGTAAACGAGGAGCCATTACTCTAGCTACCAATATGGCCGGTCGCGGTGTGGATATTATTTTAGGCGGTAATCCGTCCAATTCGGCCGAGCAGGAAGAGATTAAGGCGCTCGGCGGTTTGCATGTCATCGGCACCGAGCGGCATGAATCGCGCCGGATTGATAATCAATTGCGCGGTCGGGCCGGTCGGCAGGGCGATCCGGGCTCGTCTCAGTTTTATGTTTCCACCGATGATGATTTGATGCGTATTTTTGGCGGCGACCGTATGAAAAAATTAATGTCCACCTTGAAGGTGCCGGAAGATATGCCCATTCAAAATTCATTGTTGTCCCGCTCCATTGAATCAGCTCAGAAAAAAGTTGAAGGCAATAATTTTGATATCCGGAAACATTTGGTGGAATATGATGATGTCATCAACAAACACCGGGAAGCCATTTATCGCAAACGGAAAGAGATTCTAGAAATTCATGAAGGCAAAAATACCGCCAGAACTCTATCCGGCATTAGTTTGGATATGATCGCCAGTGAAATTTCTGAGGTGGTCAGTTTTCATACCCCGGGAGAAAATATCAGTGATTGGAATTTCCAGGAGATTGCTGAAACCTTCAAAACTATTATCAGCGCCACAAACATCAAAGACCAAATCGCCAATTTCAAGACCAGAGAAGAGGTTATCAATTTCTTGGTGGAGATTGTCAGAAAAAAGTATTTGGACATGAAGGAAGCTTTTAAGGCGGTGAATATTAATTTCGCCGAGATTGAAAAGGGAATACTAATCCGTTCCATTGATACCTTGTGGATTGAGCACCTGGAAACCATTGATTACTTGCGGCGCGGTATCGGTCTGCGCGGTTACGGTCAGCACGATCCGCTGGTGGAATACAAAAAAGAAGCTTACCTGATGTTCGGCGAGTTAAATAGCCTCATTCAAAAACAAGTGGTCTATTCTATTTTCAAGACCAGTGACGCCTTGGGCGGTTTGTCAGCCGAGAAAGTGGCCGCGATTACCGCTGTCAATGAAAATAGACGCTTAAGTTTCTCCGCTCTGGAAAAGACCGCCGTGGAACAACATTCTCATCAAAATGTGGATTTAGTCCATGAAAAGGTAAAAAACGAAGAAGGCGAGAAGGTGGGCCGGAATGATCCCTGTCCTTGCGGGAGCGGGAAGAAGTATAAGAAATGTTGTGGGAAATAATATGGAATACACAAACATCACAGAAGAAGATCGGGAGTTGATTGACGCGGCAACCACAGTCATACAGAAGAATTTTCTATATGGGAAGCATCACGTTGGCTCTGCGGTACGGTCAAAATCGGGAAAGATTTATGTCGGTGTCCATCTTGAATCTCAAAATATTGATGTTTGCGCAGAACATGTGGCAATGGGTATGGTGGTCTCAAATGGCGAAAGGGAATTCGATTCTATCGTCGCCATTACAATGTGGGATGTGCCAAAGCCCACCATTATTCTTCCATGTAACACTTGCCGGGAGTTAATAAATTTTTATGGACCAGAAACTTGGGTAATCCTTGAGATTAACGGAGGACCTAAAAAATGTAAGGCTAAAGATTTAATAACTCTTGCATAGTTGGAAATGAAATCAAGAAACGTTGTGGGCGTAGGACTATAAAAATATGAGTACTAAACTTACATTCAAGAGCGATAGATTCAAGAAGAATCGAGGCGGTTACTCTCGATGGTTATCGTTGAGTTGTGAAAAGTGCAAAAATCAACTCATGATTTATCAAAAAGATGGACCAGGAATTCTTAAGCGACTTTATTTTGATCGAATTGTCTCTCCGGACGATCTAAAAGATAAAGAAAAACTCGAATGTAAAGAATGCAAAACGGTACTCGGTATCCGAACGATTTATAAAAAAGAAAGTCGACCAGCTTATAGATTGTTTGCTGGCGCGATTGAAAAGAAAATTGTTAAGGGTAATAAGATAGTCTTGTGGGCACAGAAATAAAATCAAAAAGTGCTATGGAAACTAAAAACACTATGAAAATAAAAGTTGGCTCTACAAACGAAATAAAAGTGAGGGCCGTGCAAGAAATACTGCAGGATTATTCGCATTTAAAGGATGCGATAATTTCTGCCGTGGATGTTTCTTCGGGCATCGCAGATCAACCAAAGTCTCTAGAGGAGACTATCCGAGGGGCTAAGAATCGTGCTATGGGCGCCTTCCAAGATTGTACATATAGTTTTGGTATAGAATCCGGTCTCATGGCGGTACCTGACACAAAATCAGGGTTCATGAATGTTTGTGTCTGCACAATTTTTGATGGAAATGAATACTGTCTTGGTCTTTCTTCGGCATGGGAACCGCAAAAACAAGTGACACGCCATATGCTGGCTGAGGGACTTGATATGAATCAGGCAACTTTTAAAGCTGGGTTAACCAATAATCCAAATGTTGGTTCCGTCGAGGGACTAATTGGAATTATGACAAAAGGAAGACTAACAAGGAAAGAATATACAAAGGAAGCTATAAGAACCGCTCTTATTCACTTGGAAGAAATATAAAAAGTAGGGATTCAAAACTATGAATAGTTTAACCTCAAGAATCATCCTGGCTAATAGAAAAAAAGAAATTCTAATATTAAAGGATAAGGATTCAGATTATTGGGGTTTGCTGGGCGGGGGAGTTGGATCGTTAGAGTCTCCCGCAGAAGGATTAGTGAGGGAGATAAAAGAAGAAATATCGATTGAATTAGTTCATGGTTTAAAACTGGCCGGAATCGAGTATAGGAAAGATGATAAAAATAGTGAAATAATTTTTGTTTTTGATGGTGGTATTTTGTCAGATAGAGATATTGGAAAAATTAAACCGGCCAATGAAATCGGCGAAACCAGGTTCATGAATATTTTGAAAGCTTATGAATTTCTGACTCCTAACATGGTGAGAAGATTAAAATTGATTTTGTCTAAGACGGAAAAGGGCATTGTGTATTTAGAGAATGGTCAAAAAATATAAAAATTGATGATAGTTTATAAATTATTTAGAAAAATTTTACTGTTTCTTTATAAAAACTTTAGGTCTAGTTTGTTATAATAAAAAGAAAAAATAACAAACAAAAACTATGAATGAAGAATTAAAACAAATCGCCCTGTTTCAAGGTAAAAAGATTAGAAAGACCATTTATCAAAAAGAATGGTGGTTTTCAGTTATTGATGTGGTTCAGGTACTTATTGACCAACCTGATAATTATGCGGCCAGAAAGTATTGGAATAAACTGGCTCAACGTTCAAAGGAGGAGGGAAGCGAGTTGGTGACAATTTGTCACCGACTGAAATTAATGGCTAACGATGGTAAAAAATATGAAACTGATTGTGCCAATACGGAGGGATTGTTTCGTATTATCCAGTCTATTCCATCACCTAAAGCCGAACCGTTGAAGCGCTGGCTGGCTAAGGTCGGCTATGAACGGGTGCAGGAAATAGAGAATCCGGAATTAGCGACTAAACGGACCAAATTGTTATATAAATTAAAAGGCTATCCAGAAGATTGGATTGAAAAGCGGATGCTGGGCATAACCGTCAGGGGAAAATTGACTGATGAATGGCAAAAACGAGGCGCTCAAGTTGAAAGGGATTTTGAAATTTTGACGGCTGAAATTTCTCAGGCCACCTTTGGTCTAAAGCCGAATGAGCATAAAAAATTGAAAGGTTTGAAGCGAGAGAATTTGCGAGACCACATGGATAACCTGGAATTAGTTTTGACCATGCTGGGCGAAACAACAACGACGGAATTGCACCGGACCAATGATTCTAAGGGTGTGCCCAGACTAAAGGATGATGCCCGAGTTGGCGGTCAGATAGCCGGATCAGCCCGAAAGCAGATTGAAAGAAAGCTGGGGCGTTCCATAGTTTCAAAAAACAATTTTTTATTGAATAAGCCAAAGGAGTTGAAATAAAAAGTAAGGATAACAATGAGATTATTGTGGAGTAAAAAATTAGAATGATATTATTATGGACCACGTCGCTTTCATGAAAAAATCTTGGGGTTTGACCGCTAAGATTTTGCGCGGTCAGAAGAGAATTGAATCTCGGTGGTATTCATTGAGATGCCGGCCTTGGGATGGCATTAAGGCGGGCGATACGGTCTATTTCAAGGATTCCGGCGAGCCGATTAAGTTGAAGGCGGAAGTTAAAAAAGTTATTCAGTTTATTGATTTAACTCCCAGCAAAGTAAAAGAGATATTGAACAAGTATGGCGCTGATGACGGGTTAGAGAAAGGGGATATTTCAGAATTTTTTGAGAGGTTCAAAAATAAGAAATATTGTATTCTGATATTTTTGCAGAGCCCGAAGGTAATAAAGCCGTTGGAAATTGATAAAGCCGGATTCGGGGCGATGGCAGCCTGGATCACGGTTAATAATATTTTAAATATTAAAAAATAATTTTTATGAAATCAGTAGTTATTTGCGGCAGTTCTCGTTTTGCCCCGGAAATGCGAGCCTTCGCTAAAAAATTAAAGGAGTTGGGAGCGGTGGTTTACGAACCGCATCTTTATCGGGCCGCCGGCGGCGTTTGGGATGAAATAAAAGATTTTGACAAGAAATTTGTCGCCTTGGGATTGACCCATGATCATTTTTATAAAATGAGAGTGGCCGATATCATTTATATTTATAACCGAGACGGTTATGCCGGAGTCAGCACTAATATTGAGATTGGCTATGCCGTTGCCTCGAATAAGCCGATTTATGTTTATGAAGAAAATGATGCCGAACCTTGCCGCAGATGTTTATTTAGCGGAGTCGTTAAAAATCCGGAGGATTTGATGGCTTATTTAAAATAAATTTTTTTTTAAATCTATGTTAAAACTCGGGAAATACCAACATTATAAAGGTGGTTTATATGAGGTTCTGGGAGTAGCCATTCAGAGCGACACCGAAGAGGAGCTGGTGGTCTATAAGGCTCTTTATGGCCATAATCAATTGTGGGTTCGGCCCCTGGCTGAGTTTTTGGAGGAGGTAGACGTTGCCGGTGAGAAGAAGTCTCGCTTTGTCTTAATTAATGAATAAATTTATAAAAATATGCATTATAAGTTTAAGTTAAATCATTTAATTATCCCCCTGATTACTATTTTAGTGGCCAGCGTCGGCAGCTTGATCACTTCTTTGGGCCTGGACTGGTATAATGGTTTGAATTTTCCGGCCTTTGTTCCCAGCGGTTCTTTCATTGGCATAATGTGGACGATCATTTTTATTTTGACGGCAATCTCGGCCTTGATGTTTTACAACAAGTCAGATCGCTCAGCTTATTCCGTCATGGTTTCGTTGTTGTTTTTTAATAACGCTTTTTTGAATATATTTTGGTGTTTATTATTTTTTGGTCAGCACATGATGGGATTGGCTCTGGTTGAGATTTTTATTTTAAACGCCGTTAACTTAGTCTTGATTCTTTTACTTTGGAGAAAATATCGCGCTTCCGCTTTGTTACTATTCCCATATTTTATCTGGGTTTGCGTGGTGGCTTATTTAAATTATTCTTTGTGGTTAATAAATTAATTTAAAGGTATGTTCAAATTTCATGAAGGAACTAGAATTGACAAGGTTCCCGGAGCTGATTTTCCTCAACTTAATTCATATAAAGAATTTGACGCTACTGAGACTGTTGATGATGCAGCCGCTTCGCTTTATACCCCTGAAGCCATTAATGAAGACAAAGAGCGAGAAGAAGCGATGATCAACGAAACTCTGACTCGCAGCGAATGGGAAGAGCAGCTGAGCGATAAGGCTGAAATGGAGCGGTCTGAGGAAATTAATGAGAGCGAGAAGGAAGCTGAGATTGCGGCGGAGGATGATGATCCGGAAAAGGATAAGCCGGGCTATGAATTATTCGGTCGTTTTGCTCAGTATAAGAAGCCGGCCGGAGGTATAGCAAAAAAATAAAAAAATAGATTGATTCGTTTAAAACAGGGATAATCTTCCTGTTTTTTTGATATTCTCTTGATTTTTATAGCTTTTGTCGCTATGATGAATGAGTATTATTAATAAAAATATTTAAATAATCAATATGGCCGAAGTTACCAAACCAGGCGCTTCACAAAACCCCTTTCCGGCGATGGAGGAGGGAGTTTTAGATTTTTGGGCTAAAGCTAAAATATTTGAGAAATCAATGGCGAAAGAGGCCAAGCGCGGACATTTTGTCTTTTTTGAGGGACCGCCGACCGCCAATGGCATTCCGGGTATTCACCATGTTTTGGCTCGATCTTTCAAGGATGTAATACCTCGCTACAAAACGATGCAGGGCTATTCGGTTCAGCGGAAGGCCGGTTGGGATACCCATGGTTTGCCGGTGGAGCTTCAGGTGGAAAAGGAATTGAATATTTCCGGCAAACCGGATATTGAAAAATATGGTATCGCCGAGTTCAATCAGAAGTGCCGCGAAAGCGTTTGGAAGTTTAAAGATGAATGGGAAAAGTTAACTAAGAGAACGGCCTATTGGGTGGATTTGGACAATCCATATATCACTTATGAAAATTATTATATTGAATCTTTGTGGTGGATTATTTCTCAGGTTCATGCCAAGGGTCTTTTATACAAAGGTCATAAAGTAGTGCCGCATTGTCCGCGGTGCGGGACCGCTCTCTCCACTCATGAGGTGGCTCAGGGTTATAAAAAAGTGCAAGAAAACTCGGTCTTCCTTAACTTCAAAGTTACTAAAGGAAATGAATCGGTGGATGTGGGTAATATTATGTTGGCTTGGACCACTACTCCTTGGACTTTGCCGGGCAATGTGGCTCTCGCGGTGGGAGAGAATATTGCCTATGTTAAGGTTGAGTATAACGGTCGGAAGTATATTCTGGCGGCCAAGAGAGTAGAAGATGTTTTTGCCGGGCTGGAATATAAAATTACGGAAAAGTTAGAAGGTGAAGATTTGGTGGGAGTAAAATATCAGCCTTTATTTGATATTGCCGCCATCAAAAATAGCGGTCAAAAAGTTTATGTAGTTGTCTCCGGCAATTTTGTTACCACTGAAGATGGGAGCGGTATAGTTCACACCGCGGTGATGTATGGCGATGAAGATTATATGTTGGGAGAGAAAGAAGGCTTGCCTAAAGTTCATACCGTTAATGAGGCGGGGCAGTTTAATAATGAGGTTTTAGCTTATGGCCTGGCTGGAAAGTTTGTTAAATCTCCAGGAACGGAAAAAATTATTATTGATTATCTTAAAGCCTCAGATTTATTGTTTAAAGAAGCGAAGTATGAGCATGATTATCCTTTTTGTTGGCGGTGCGATACCCCGCTGCTATATTATGCTAAGGATTCTTGGTTTATCAAAATGACCACCCTAAAAGATGAGTTGATTGCCAATAATAAGCAGATTAATTGGGTGCCGGATCATATTAAAGAAGGTCGTTTCGGGGAATGGTTGGCCAATGTTAAAGACTGGGCTATTTCGCGGGAAAGATATTGGGGCACGCCACTACCGATTTGGGAGTGTTCCGGTTGCAATCATTTCGAAGTGGTGGAGAGCGTGGAGAAATTAAGCGCTTTAAGCGGCGAGAAAATAACTTTAGAATCCGACATTCATCGTCCGGCCATTGATAAGCTCCAGTTTATTTGCGCTCAGTGCGGCGCTCCGATGAATCGGGTGAAAGAAGTTTTTGATTGTTGGTTTGATTCTGGCGCCATGCCTTTTGCCCAGCATCATTATCCCTTTGAGAATAAAGAATTGATTGACGGGGGCCAGCAATACCCGGCCGATTTTATTTGTGAAGCGATTGATCAAACTCGAGGCTGGTTTTATACTTTGCTGGCTATTAGCACTCTTTTGGGGAAAGGCGCTTCCTATAAAAATGTGGTTTGTTTGGGCCATATTAATGATAAGTTCGGTAAAAAGATGAGTAAGTCCAAAGGTAATGTTATCAATCCCTGGGATGTCATTAATCAATATGGCGTGGATGCGGTGCGCCAACATATGTATACCATCAATCAACCGGGGGAAGGCAAACGTTATGACTTAGATGACGTTAAAGATGTTTTTCGACAGAATATCATGTTGCTCTGGAATGTTTATAAATTTTATGAAATGTATGCTCCGGAAGTGAGTGGAGAAATTATTAGACCGGAAAGTAAAAATGTTTTAGATTTTTGGATTTTAATCAAGCTAGATAAATTAATTACGAAGGTCGAATCTGAGCTGGATCAATATCATATTTATGAAGCGGCGCGAGAAATTCCTTTATTTATCGATGAGCTGTCCACTTGGTATTTGCGCCGGAGCCGGGATCGTTTCAAGAGCGAAGACGAGATTGACAAGAATTTAGCTTTGAAGACGACCCGTTTTGTTTTGTCCGAACTGGTCAAAGTGATGGCGCCCTTTATGCCTTTTATTTCCGAAAACTTATGGCAAAAGATCTCCGGGTTTAATTTTACCGATGATAATCGGAGTGTTCATTTGGAGCCATGGCCTGTGGTTTCAAAAGCTGAATCAAAAGAGCAATCAGTTTTAGATAATATGGCTCTCGTTAAAAAGGCCGTGGAGCTGGGACTGGCTAAGCGCGATGAAGCGGGAATCAAGATTCGACAAATGCTTAATTTGGCGACAGTCAAATCTAATATTTCGCTTGATGAAGCTTATTATTCTTTAATTTTAGATGAGTTAAATGTTAAAAGCCTAAATTGGAAGCTAGAGGGAGAAGAAATGAGCGTTGATTTGGATCTGGTTATTACTCCGGAGTTGAAACAAGAGGGCCTTAGAAGGGAATTAGTTCGTTCCATTAATATGATACGTAAAGACGCCGGTTTAAGCTTGGGAGACAAAGCTTTGGTTTATGTTTCCGCTGACAATAAAGAACTAAAAAATGTTATAAAACTAACTAAAAGCTCTCTTTTGAAAGATACCCTCAGTGATGATATAATAGAGGGGGAGGGTGCGGGACTTGTTAAGATCGTCAAAATTAATGGCGGCGATGTTAAATTGTCTTTAATAAAAAATAATTAATAATTAAAAAATATAAAATTATGTCAACTACATTTTGGATTATCTCGGGAGCGATTGTTTTGCTGATCATTGTTTTGGTTTCCCTGTACAACGGTTTAATCCGTTTGAAAAATCGCGTGGAAGAGGCTCGGAGCGATATGGATGTGCAAATGAAACGTCGTTATGATTTAATTCCTAACTTGGTGGAGACCGTGAAGGGTTATGCCACTCACGAGCAAGCCACTTTAGAAAAGGTAATTATAGCTCGCAATCAAGCCATGAAGGCTAATGAGAAGGGAAATGCGACCGAACAGATTCAAGCCGAAAATGCACTATCTTCAACTTTAAAATCAATTTTTGCGTTGTCGGAAAGTTATCCGGACCTGAAGGCTAATCAAAACTTTTTAGAATTACAAAGAGAATTGACTGATACGGAAGATAAGATTATGGCTTCCCGTCGTTTTTATAACGGCAATGTGCGTGACTTCAATACTAAATTACAAGTGTTTCCAACTAATATTATCGGTAAGCAGTTAGGTTTCTTAAATTATCCTTTCTTTGAGGTGACCGATGCCAAAGCCAAAGAACCGGTGGCGGTAAAATTTTAATTACAATTTAAATTAAAATATATGACTCAATCTTTGGCTGATGTGGCGCCTAAAGTTGGCAGTGGTTCGACTTTCAGCGATTTTTTGCCAATAATCGGAATTCTGATTATCGCTGGAGTGGCCTTTTTTATCGCCAAAAAATATTTTTTTGATTAATTTATGACTCTCTATAATAACGTCAGTTCTAACCAGCGGAAAACTTGGCTGCTTTTATTCGGCTTTTCGCTTTTTATCATCTTAGCGGCCTATATTTTTGCGGCTGCCATGAATGAACCGGCCATTTTGTACGGGGTGGTAATTTTTAGTATCATTTCCAGTTTTGTCAGTTATTGGTGGAGCGATAAGATAGTTTTGGCGATGAGTGCCGCTCATGAAATCAACCATGATTCTAATCGGGAACTTTTTCACATCGTGGAAAATCTTTGCATCACTGCCGGTTTGCCGTTACCCAAAATATATATCATTGATGATAGCGCTCCCAATGCTTTCGCGACCGGGCGCGATCCAGAACATGCGGTGATTGCGGTGACCTCCGGTCTTTTAGATAAACTGGCCAAAGCTGAACTGGAGGGGGTTATCGCTCATGAATTATCTCATATCGGTAATCGCGATATACTGCTGGCGACCATTGTGACTGTTTTGGTGGGTATGGTGGTTCTTTTGGCTGATTGGTTTAGACGTTGGAGCTTCTTTGGCGGCCGGAAAAGTGATGACAATAGAGAAGGCGGACAATTAGCTTTAGTTATCACCGTGGTGGCTATTGTTTTGTCGATTTTGGCACCGCTCTTCGCTTATCTAATGCAGTTTTCTATTTCGCGCAAACGAGAGTTTTTGGCTGATGCCAATGGCGCCCTTCTGACACGTTATCCCGAAGGCCTAGCTCGAGCCTTGGAGAAGATTTCACAAGATACTGAGCCGCTGGAGGCGGCTAATCGGGCTACAGCTCATTTATATTTTTCTTCGCCTTTCAAGGAAGACAGCGGAAAAAAAGTCTCTTGGTTTACGAAGATGTTTATGACCCATCCGCCGGTGGAAGAGCGCTTGAAGGCTCTGCGGGGGATTAAATAGATAATAGATTTAAAGATATAGAAAAAGGCCATTAATTTTGGCCTTTTTTGACTTTTAGCTCTTAATCTAGTACAATATTAAATAATTGAGACAGGCGGATAGTCGCTCTCATCTTCTTGATGGGAGAGGAAAGTCCGGACTCCTGGGTTCTTTTATTAGGACCGGCGATAGTGGGTAATGCCCACCGAATCCTACACTAGGATTTAGGGAAAGTGCCACAGAGACAATACTAGTTCATTTTTAATGGACGAAAGGTGAAAAGTTGGCTTTTGATAGCCTTCGCCCTTTGGCGACAAAGGCGCGCGGTAAACCCTATCGGGGAGCAAGAACAAACTTTGTTTCTGTTTGAAGCAAAGAAAAAGTAGTTCGCCAGACCTTAATAGTAATATTAGGGCTAGATAAATGGCTATCCAAGGGAATTAATTTTTCCGGGACAGAATCCGGCTTATAACCTATCTCAGTTATACAGAAATTAAAAGTCAGAAATCAAATTCATTGATTTTTGTATTTTATTTTTTGTTAAAATTTAAATTAGATATGAAAAAATCTGAGTTTATTTTTTCGTTGGCTTTAGTCCCATTAGATTATCTGATGATTTTTCTGGCCGGGGTTTCAGCTTATTATTTGCGTTTTTCCGATTTGGCCGCCGGTATCAGACCGGTGCAGTTTGATTTTGATATCGCTTCCTATAATCTGGTGGTCTTGGTGGTGGGACTGATTTGGCTGGTTATTTTCGCGTTGTCCGGGCTTTATGCCATTTCCGGTCCGAGAAAAATAGCTCAAGAAATTTGGGGAGTGATTGTCGCTTGTTCCTTAGGTTTGGTGGTCCTGGTGGTTTATATTTTCTTCGTGCGGGAGATGTTTAATTCTCGCTTTATTGTTTTAGCCGGCTATTTATTCGCTATTTTATACGTAATTTTAGGTCGTTTATTAGTTCGTTTTTTTCAAAAAATCATGTTCCATTATGGCCTGGGAGTGCGTAAAGTTATTGTGGTCGGGGCCGCGAAGACGGCCGATAGTTTGGTCCATGAATTTTTGGTTCGGGCTAATTCCGGTTATGAGGTGGTCAAACGAGTGCGGGATTTTTCTTTAGATACGGTGCATGAACTGGATGATTTTATCAAAGAATATGAAGCCGGAAAAATTGAGCATCGGGGGGATCTGGTGATTGATGAGATAATCCAAGCCGATCCTAATATGAGCAAGGTGGAAACACTGCGTTTGTATGACTTCGCCAATGATCATCATCTGGTTTTCAAATATGTGGCCGATCTTCTGGGAGTCAAAGTGCTGCGAACTGAAGTCTCGGAAATTGCCGGTATTCCGGTGGCGGAAGTGAAGCGGACGACGCTGGAAGGTTGGGGCACCATTACCAAACGTTTAGTCGATGTTATTTTGTCAGGTCTGATTATTTTAATTTTATCTCCAATTTTACTGATTACGATGATTGCCATTAAACTGGATTCTCACGGCCCAGTTTTCTTTTCCCGGCGGGATGACGGCTCTTATGTTTACCGGGTGGGTCGCGGTGGCAAACCTTTCAAGTATTTTAAATTTCGTTCCATGATTCCAGGAACTGACAATATGCGTTATAAAGAATTGGCGGACAAGAATGTGCGGGGCGAGGGGCCTTTGCTTAAAATCAAAGATGATCCGCGCGTGACTCGGGTCGGTAAATTTATCCGCCGTTGGAGCATTGATGAATTGCCGGAATTATTTTTGGTCTTTATCGGTCGGATGAGTCTCATCGGACCGCGACCTCATTTACCAGAAGAAGTAGCCAAATATGAACAACATCACCGCAAAACCTTGACCATTAAGCCGGGAATTACCGGTTTGGCTCAAGTTTCCGGACGCAGTGATTTGGCCTTTGAAGAAGAGGTTAAGTTGGATATTTATTATATTGAGAACTGGTCTCTCTTGTTGGATTTATCAATTTTATTAAAAACTCCTTTGGCGGTGGTCAAGCATCGGGAGGTGGAATAATTTATGAAAGTAGCTTTAGTCCACGATCATTTGGCGCAAGACGGGGGAGCGGAAAAGGTCCTTCAGGTTTTTGCTGATATGTATCCGGACGCTCCGATTTACACCTTGCTTTATGAGCCAGCCAATGCCAACAAAAATTACAAAGGGAAGAGAATTGAAACTTCCATCATTCAGAAACTGCCGGGCGGAGTCAAGCACTATCAATGGTATTTGGCATTTATGCCGATGGCTGTGGAGTTTTTCGATTTGGATGAATATGATTTAGTGCTATCCGATACCAGTTCTTTTGCCAAGGGTGTCATTACCTCGCCCCATACTCTCCATATCTGCTATTGTCATACCCCCACCCGGTATCTCTGGAGCGATACCCATCAATATATTAATGAGTTGAAATATAATAAGTGGATGAAGAAAATCATTTCCTTGATCTTGAATCGCATCAGAATGTGGGATAAGTTGGCGGCCGATCGGGTAGATGTCTTTATCGCTAATTCTAAGACGGTGCAGGAGAGAATCATTAAATATTATCGCCGCGACAGTAGCGTAATTTATCCGCCGGTGGAAACGGAACGTTTTAGTGTGGCCGATATTAATCCCTTGAAACAAGCGAAACCATATTTCTTGATTGGCTGTCGCTTGGTGCCTTATAAGCGGGTGGATATGGTGATTGAGGCTTTCAAATCTTTGGGGAATGAATATCGTTTGAAAATATTCGGGGATGGGGTAGATTTGAAACGACTCCGAAAAATTGCCGGAGAGGCCGCCAATATTGAATTTGTCGGTCGGGTGAGCGATGAAGAGAAAGCCGAGTTGTATCGGAATTCTTTAGCTTTTATCAATCCCCAAGAAGAGGATTTTGGCATTACACCGCTCGAAGCCATGGCTTCCGGCCGTCCCGTTATCGCCTACCGCCAGGGTGGAGCCACCGAAACTGTCAAAGAAGGTGAGACCGGTGTATTTTTTGACCAGCAGACACCCAGCGCTATTGTTGACATCGTGCACAAATTTTATACGAAAACAAAAACTGGTGAATATCATTGGGATAGTGTGGTTATCCGTCGTTGGGCGGAAACTTTCTCGGTGGTGAATTTCAAGCATCAGATGAAGGAGTTCGTGGCTCGGCATTATCAAAAAAATAAAGAGGCAATTAATTGATTTGCCTCTTGTTTTTTTGGTTGGCTTTAAAACGGTTTTTTCCCCAGATTACTGATTTCAAAAAAGAGTAATAGCGTCGCGTAGTATAGCCAGATTTTGGTTGTTAGTAAAAGATCAAAAATTTTCCTTTTAATATTCATCTCGTTGATTTTTTTTGGTGTTGGTATAATATTATACTAATTAGTAATTTTTAGCAGTATGTCTAAAATTGGGATTGATATCAGGACTTTAATGGACAAGCATTATAGCGGCGTGTCCGAATACACTTTTCATTTGGTCAATGAATTTTTACGGTTGGATCAAAATAATGACTATCGCTTGTATTATAATTCCGGGCGCGATTTAGCTTATCGTTTACCGAATTTTGCCGCTCAGAATGTGAAAGTAATCGGGACGCGTTACCCCAATAAAATATTTAATTACGTTTTACAGAAATTATTTCATTATCCGCAAATTGATAAAGTAATCGGGGGCGTCGATGTTTTTTGGAGTCCGCATATTAATTTTCTGTCTTTGTCAAAATCGGCCCAAAAATTTTTGACTATTCATGATTTATCTTTTTTGCGTTACCCGGAGTTTTTCAATCAGCGGAAGAATTTTTGGCATCAATTGATTAATGTCCAGAAATTGGTGGCCAATTTTGATCATTTAATTGCCGTTTCGGGGAATACTAAGCAGGATATTATTGAGCTTTTGGGGATTGCTCCAGAAAAAATCAATGTCATTTACTCCGGTATTGATAGCGCTTATCGTCCGATTGATGATTTGGAAGAATTGGAGGCGGTAAAGCTGCGTTATGGTTTGCCGGAAAAATTTATCCTGTATCTGGGCAATGTTGAGCCGCGCAAAAACCTGATTGGCTTGATTCGAGCCTATAACGACTTGCGGCGGCGTAATCCGGCATTCTCGGGAGTAAAATTGGTGATAGCCGGAGCTACCGGTTGGAAAATAAAGGATATTTTCAAGGAATTATATGCTTCGGACTATCAAGCTGACATTAAATTTTTGGGTTATATTGATAAAGCGGATAAGCCGGCTCTCTATAGTTTATGCTCGGTTTTTGCTTATCCTTCATTCTATGAAGGTTTTGGTTTCCCGCCACTGGAGGCGATGGCTTGTGGCGCGCCGGTCATTACCAGCAATGTTTCCAGTTTGCCGGAAATAGTCGGGTCAGCCACCTTAATCGTTGATCCCTATAACACTAACGCCATAACTACGGCGCTAGAACAGGTTTTGACTGATGACGCTTTGGCGGAGAGATTGAGACGAGACGGTTTGGAGCAGGTCAAGCGATTTAATTGGGCGAATACCGCCCAGCGCTATTTGGAACTTTTCAACAAAAAATAATTTTGATACCAAGAATGGATTATTTTCTATTTGCCGGGGGGGGGGTAGTATGCTATAATATCAGTAGTAATTAAACTCTCAATTCTATGCGCCTAAAAATCCAAGGGGGGGCATTAAAAGGTAGCAAAAAATCCGCCTTTACCCTTATTGAACTTCTCGTGGTAATAGCCATTATTGGTATTTTAGCCACTGTTTCCATTATTTCTCTGTCTAATGCCAGAGCTAAGTCCCGTGATGCCAAAAGAGCCGGAGACATGAAACAAGTCCAAACAGCCCTAGAGCTGTTCTTCAATGATAATAACAGATATCCCACCGCTACCGAGTGGAATACCGGCCAAATCTATTCTACCTCTTCGGCCGGTACTTCTACTTATATGCAAGTTATTCCCTCAGCTCCGAGTCCGGCTGACGGCTCTTGCGCTTCTAACCAAAATTCTTTTTATTATGATCAAACGGAAAATGGCGGCTCTTATACCATCTCTTTCTGTTTAG
>MNUV01000006.1 GCA_001871235.1 Candidatus Falkowbacteria bacterium CG1_02_41_21 | reverse complement strand
TCTCTAGCAACCAAACTAGAGATTTTTTATTTTAGAGGACTTTTTGTGTAACTAAAAACTCTCGCTGACGCGAGAGTTTTGGGACAGCCCCTTTAAGCCTGTTTTTTGCTTTAATTTGTGCGCCGTGAAGGATTCGAACCTTCGACCTTCTCGTTAAGAGCGAGCTGCTCTACCAGCTGAGCTAACAGCGCGTTATATGGGGCTTCTGTGGCTGGAGAGAGGCTTGAACTCTCGACCTTAGCGTTATGAGTGCTACGCTCTAACCAACTGAGCTACCCAGCCATTATTTTATCTATAATAATAAAAAAATTCAAGTCTGTAAACCCTAATTTTGTGCACCCGGCAGGATTCGAACCCGCAACCTTCTGGTCCGAAGCCAGACGCTCTATCCAGTTGCGCTACGGATGCTTAGAGCCTATTTAAGCAATAGGCTGTTTGCATTGTCTATTAATTTTTTAAGGCTTCCTTTAGATTTTTACCGGTTCTAAATTTAGCGACTTTAACGGCGGGAATGGTAATGCGTTCGTTTGGTTTTCTGGGGTTGACTCCGCCACGAGCATAACGAGTCATGGAAGAGAAAGTGCCAAAGCCGGTGATGGTCACTTCGCGATTATGTTTGAGTTCGTCAATGATAATTCCAGCGAGAGCTTCGAGCATCGCCTCGGATTGTTTCTTGCCGATTTTGTCAGCTTCTTTGGTTATTTTTTGGTTGGTCTTTTCGGCCAAAATTTCAATTAGTTTCGCTTTGTTCATATTTTTAATAATTATCTGGCAAACTCAATAACGCGAGTTTCTCTAATCACGTTAACTTTAATTTCGCCGGGATATTTTAATTCTTTCTCAATCTTGTCGGCAATTTCTCGGGCTAAGTTATGGGATTTCAAATCATCGATAATGTCGGATTGAACGAAGATACGAACCTCGCGTCCGGCCTGAATGGCATAGGTTTTCTCCACGCCTTCAAAAGAGAGGGCGATTTTTTCCAATTCCTCTAAACGTTGTAAATAGTTTTCGCGGGTATCGCTTCTGGCTCCCGGACGAGCGGAGGAAATGGCATCGGCCACTTTGACGATCACGGAAATCAGAGTGGAAGGATGGTCGTCGTGGTGGGTTTCAATCGGAGCAATAATTTCAGGCGGTAGATTAAATTTCTTGGCAATATCACGACCAATCTCATTATGGTTACCTTGAATTTCATGATCAACGGCTTTGCCGATATCATGAAGCAGACCGCCTTTTTTGGCAATGGTGACATCAGCGCCTAACTCTTCGGCTAACAGCGCGGAAAGGTGAGCCACTTCAATGGAGTGTCTTAGTGCGTTTTGACCAAAGCTAGTGCGGTATTTAAGGCGGCCTAGAATTTGGACTAATTTAGGATCAAAACCGGCCACGCCGACATCATACATGGCTTCTTCTCCAGCCTTTTTAATATCCAGAGCGATGTCTTTTTTGGCATTTTCTACCGCATCTTCAATTTTAGTGGGATGAATGCGGCCATCTTTAATGAGGTAGTCTAAAGCTTTTTTAGCGATATGACGACGAATCAGGGAAAAACCGGAAATGGTAATGGCGTTGGGGGTGTCATCGACAATAATTTCGACACCGGTCATTTGTTCCAGGGATTTGATATTCCGACCTTCCCGGCCGATGATTCGGCCCTTCATTTCATCGCTCGGAAGATCAACGGTAGTGGTGGAAAGTTCCGGGGTATAAGTCGAAACTAAGCGCTGCATGGCGCCGGCGATTAGATTCTTAGCCTTCTCATCAAAGCTATCGTCGTTTTCCAGCTGGAGCTTGTTGATGCGAGCGAGGATATCTTCTTTGTATTGGTTTTCAATATTTTTTAGCAAGACATCTTTAGCCTCTTCTTTGTTAAAACCGGAAATCTTTTCCAGTTTGGCCAATTGCTCTTCTTTAATCTCTTTAATTTTTTCTTTAATTTCTTGGACCTCATTAACTTTGTCATAAAGTTTCTGTTGTTTTTCTTGAAGATCCAATAATTTTTGCGAAAAAGCAGTTTCTCGTTGTTCCAAACGTTGTTGGAGGGAATTGATTTCTTTGCGACGTTCATTTTCTTCTTTTTTAGCCTCGTCAATGATTTTCAGGGCTTTTTCTTGGGCGTCTAATTCAGTTTTTTTGTATTTAGCTTTGGCATCGCTTAAGATTCTTTCCGCCTTGTTTTCGGCGGTGCCGATTTTGATAGCGGAACGTTTACGATAAACAAAATAACCGGCAGTAAAGCCAGCAGCTAAAATAACAATATACAGAGCGTACTGCATATTTTTATGGTTAGATTTTAGGAAGTGAGGTAATCTCTAATTCTCGGACCATTTCAGCTCAAAAGAATTTTGCCTATGGCTCGATGATAATATTTTATGAGATTTTTGGGTATTTAACGAGTTAATGTTTTGAATTTATGGTATCTGTAACAACCGCAACTTTCCTAAAAACTTTAATTAATTATTAAGGATTTACCAAACAACCTTAGCATAGTTTTTTAGCTTTGTAAAGTTGGCTAATATTGGGCCTTTTTCAAGATTATTGGTTGATTTTAATCTTATTTACTTTTTCTCATAATATTGCTAAATTATTATTAGTATTTTTAAATAAGAGGGCTCGTAGCTCAGTTGGTTAGAGCGCTACATTGACATTGTAGAGGTCACTGGTTCGAATCCAGTCGGGCCCACATCCTTATTCTTTATTTACATTTATGTTTAACATTTTTTCTAATCGAGACAAGCAGCAATACCAAATTACTCCCGGCAGTTTGTCGGATTTAACCGATCGTTGGCTGGATGACTCCGCCAGCGAAGGCCAGCTTTTGGTTGACGTTTTTTCGACCGACAAACAAATCATCGTGAAGGCGGCGATGGCCGGGGTAAAGCCGGAGAATTTAAACATCTCTTTGCACAATGACCTTTTGACCGTTAAAGGGAAAAGAGAAGAGGCTAAAAATTCTCAAGATTCCGAATACATCTATCGTGAGTGTTATTGGGGCTCGTTTTCCCGATCATTGGTTCTGCCCTACGAAGTTGACTCTAAAAAGATCCAAGCCTTCCTGGAAAATGGCGTTTTGACCGTGGTTCTGGATCGGGTGGGGGACGCCCAAAGTATAAAAATTACTGTCAAAGAATAATATGATGTATCGTTTTATCGTGGCCGGTTGGGAAAATGACGAAGCGATTTTAAAAGATGAATCCGGTGAAATAGTCGTCTGGCCCAAAAATAAATTACCGAAGAATATTAATCTTGGCTCTAGTTTATATTTTACTATTCATAATCAGAAAAATTTAGCCGCCGACGAACCGCAATTAGCCAAAACCATTTTAAATGAAATTTTAAATATTTCTTAAATCTCATGATATCTGCTCGCGTTAAGCGCACCTTATTTTTATCTCTCGCTATTGGAGCCGCTTTGGTGGCTCTTATTTTAGGGGCTTATTTGGTATCGGCTAAAGTTTATGACAATAAAATCTATCCTGGGGTGATGGTTGATTCTTTAAATTTAGGCGGTCTGCCTTTGGCCGAAGCGACCAAGATAGTAAAAGACCAAAGTGATAATTTGGCCAGTCAAGAATTACCATTCATTTATAAAAACAGAATAGTCAGGATCGCTTCCACCAAATCATCCTTTGATATTGATTTGTCGGCGTTTATGTGGGATTTTGATTCTGAGGCGACTGTCAAAAATGCTTATCAGGTCGGCCGAGCAGAAAATTTTTGGGTTAATATTTGGAGCCAGATGAAGTTAAGGTTTAATTCCAAGAAGATTAATTTTGTTTATCGTCTAAATGAAGATGGCGTTAAGGAGGAATTAAAAAGCAAGTTTGGCGATTTAGAAATTCCAGTTAAAAATGCGGAGCTGGAGATGGCATCCAGTTCTTTTATTTTTAATGTTAAAGAGGCCGCCAACGGAGAAACAATTGACTATGACCGAGCCATTAATGAATTAAAAAATAATTTGGTCGGCGGAGAAATTAAACCTATCACCTTAACTTCTAAAATTGACCTCCCCGCTATTCTTAGGGGCGATGTCGGTAATTTTCAAGTTGAAGCTGACAATCTTTTGACGCTGGCGCCTCTGATTCTGGAATACCGGGCCAGTTCTTCTGATAAATTGATTTTTAAGTTTGAGGTTAATAAAGCTAAGTTAGCGACTCTTTTGGGCCTGGCCAGAAATGGCGGCGTTAAAGTCGTTCTTTTCAGTGAATTGGTGCAAAAATTTTTAGAAGCGGAAATAGTTCCGAAAGTGGACAAAGCCCCGACCAAGGCTCGATTTGAGATTAAGGACGGCAAGGTGGATAATTTTCAAGTCAGTTCTGACGGTCTAAAATTAAATATTGACGAATCAATTAAAAATATCAAGAATCATTTGGATAACCGAGCCACTAGTTCCGTGATTTTAGTAGTTGATGTTATTGCTGACGATAAAATAGCTGAATCCGATGTTGATAATTTAGGCATTAAAGAAATCGTGGGAACCGGTCACTCTAATTTTGCCGGTTCACCGAAAAATCGTCGTTATAATATTGCCGTGGGAGCGGCCGCTCTCAATGGCTTGTTGATTAAACCGGGAGAAGAATTTTCCCTAGTTAAAACTTTGGGGGCAGTTGATGCCAGTACCGGTTATCTGCCGGAGTTGGTGATTAAAGAGAATAAAACTATTCCGGAATATGGCGGAGGTTTATGCCAGGTGGGAACAACCGTTTTTCGGGCCGCTTTGAATTCCGGTTTGCCGATTACCGCCCGTCGTAATCATTCTTATCGCGTCGCTTATTACGAACCGGCCGGCATGGATGCAGCGGTTTATATCCCTAATCCCGATGTTCGTTTTATAAATGATACAGCCAATTACATTTTGATTCAGTCTCGCATTGAAGGCGATGATTTCTATTTTGATTTTTGGGGCGTGAAGGATAATAGGGAAATTACAGTTACCAAGCCAGTGGTTTACAATATCGTTAAGCCGGCTCCGACTAAGATCGTGGAAACCTTAGATTTAGCTCCAGGCAAAAAGAAGTGCACGGAGAGGGCCCATAATGGAGCTGACGCTTACTTTGATTATTCTGTGGTCTACAACCCCGGATCGGTTGATGAAAAGAAGGAAGAAAGAAGATTCAGTTCTCATTATGTCCCTTGGCAGGAAGTTTGTTTGTTGGGTGTGGCTCAGTTAACAACGGCCACCAGTACGGCCACTTCGACGCCCAGCCAATAATAAAAATAATTTAAAGACATAAAAAAAGAACTCTTATTAAGGAGTTCTTTTTGAAATAAAAAAAGATCAGTTAAAACGGGATAGGCAAGAAAGTTTTTTTCTACGAATTCGTGAGCGTGAGCCCTAAAACCGTGGAAAAAAATCCCATGCTTGTCGTGCCTGACCCGTTTCAAACGACCTTATTTTTTGCTCTCATTGTTAATGACTTATAACTGTATCATATAAAAAAAGTTTTGTCAATACACAGCTTATCCACAGATTTTAACCCGGGGGCAAAGTTGATAAAAAGCCTTTAAAATCAGAGTTTCTGGTAATTTAGGCCAGTTTCCGTTAGCCATATTTTAAGCCCGCCGGCGATGTCGGTGCGGATAACTTTTAACCCCAATTCTTTTAAATTTTCCAGAGTTTCGGGCGAGGGTAAATTGTATTTGTTATCTTTCCCGACCAGGATAATGGCCAGACTGGGATTAACTTGTTCCAAAAATTCTAGAGTGCTGGCGGTTTTAGAACCGTGGTGACCTAATTTCAGAACCTGAGCTTGGAGGTCGGGATAATTTTCCAACAGATCTTTCTCCACTTCTTTTTCGGCATCGCCCGTCAGCAGTATTTTGTTGGCACCGCAGCCGAGTTCGGAAACAATAGAGCTGTTATTGATATTTTTAAAATCTTGACCGGAGATATCGGTAAAAGGAAAAAGAATGTTCAGATAACAATCGTCACCTAAATCCAAGGAAATATTGGATTCAGCCAGGGTTATCCGGGGGACTTTTTGACTGATTAGCTCCCTAAAATAGCGATAACTGGCATTGCTGTAATTGGCCCCAGTGTAAATAACATTATCAACTTGATACCGCTTCAAAACGGCTATCAGCCCGATGAGATGATCGGCATGGGGATGAGTCAAGATCATAACATCAATTTGGCGATCGGTGTAGGGCAAAATCCGACCGATTTTTTCTAAAATTAATTCGTCCGGTCCGCCGTCGATCAAGATATTCTGGCCGAAACTATTTCTAATTAAAATAGCGTCCCCTTGGCCCACATCCAAGAAATATACTTCCAGGCCGGATAGAGATGGTTTAGAGGTGTATTCAAGGACAAGGGCAGGGAGAAGTAGGAGTAGAAGGATTAAGAAAATTCGTTTGATTTTCATGTTTTAATTATAGCTGAAACAGTCTAAAATGAGCCTAAAATAGCGGTAAAATTAAGTTAAACTGTTGGCGTTGACATAACTATATAAATATGTTATAGTAATAGAATGTTTTTTAACAATTTTTAATATTAACCTTTAATACAGATATATTATGATACCTCCTATTACAGATGTCCTATTGGATCCAGCATTGGAAGTTAAAAAAGTTGCCGGTCTCGCCCCTGAAAAATTGGGTGAATTTGAATCGGTGTTAATTACTGTGCCTCCGGCTCGGGATGAAGTTGCCAATACCGGCGACATTCATTTAAAATTTATCCCAGAGCATTATTTGACAATCGCCAATCTGCTCATGCTGGTTTCGGATCATTATCGTCGTGGTGATTTCTTAATCGCCGATTTAAAACGTTGCGCCGTTACCCGCCATTTTTTTGTCCGACCAAAAAATTTAGGAAAGAAAATTGTGGCCACAGTAAAAGTTTTAAAGAACAGCAATGGGCTACTTGCAATTAACATATTCGAGATCAGGAGTGTTAGCAAAAGAACCCAAAAAGGCAGATTTGTTAGCCTGCTTCCGCCAACTCCGGAATTCAAAATGGTGATGAGGCCAATGAAGCCCGAAGACTCGGCTAGTTCCAATTTGTTCGTCATTCCGATGACCGACAAATGTTTGGAATTTGTTCCGTTTAAAGCCGGAAAAATATAAAAAAAGACTCCTCGTTTCTACCAAAGAAACAGGAGTCTATTTTTTTATCCAAAAATGAATTTAGAGTCGCGCCTTCAAGTAGTTTTTTAATTCGGTAATTTTGATTCTGGCCTGCTCCCTGCTATCTCGGTCTCGGACGGTGACATCATCATTTTCCAAACTGTCAAAGTCAATGGTCAGGCAAAAGGGGGTGCCGATTTCATCTTGGCACCGATAACGCTTGCCAATATTACCATTATCATCAAATTCACACATAAATTCTGATTTGAGGGAATGATAAACTTCGCGGGCTTTATTGACCAGTCCCGGTTTATTTTTGAGGAGCGGGAAAATAGCGACTTTAATCGGAGCTAATTTGGGTGGGAATTTTAAGACAGTTCTGGCCTCGCCGTTGGCTAAAGTTTCTTCGGTGTAAGCTTTATCAATCATCATAAATAACAGGCGGCCTAAACCGGCGGAAGTTTCCACGACGTGGGGCATGAAGCGAGTTTTGGTGGCTTCGTCAAAATAGCTTAAATCTATGCCGGAAAATTTACTGTGTTGGGTCAAGTCAAAATCACCCCGAGCATGAATGCCTTCCACTTCTTTAAAGCCCCCCAAAGATTTGAAATTATATTCAATGTCATAGGCATTGCTCGCATAGTGAGCCAGCTTTTCATGCTTATACCATCTGATCTCGGATTCCTTGATGCCATTGGCTAAGTACCAGCTCCACCGAGCTTTTTTCCAATCCTCAAACTTCTCTTTAACGTCTTGCGGGAAGAGAAAGTATTGCATTTCCATTTGCTCAAATTCTCGAGTGCGAAAAATAAATTGGCGAGCGACAATTTCATTACGGAAAGCTTTGCCGATTTGAGCGATACCAAAAGGTAATTTATGGGAACTGGAATCTAACGTATTTTTATATTGTAAGAAAATATTGCCACAAGTTTCGGGACGGAGGTAAACGACATTTTCTTCGCTCAGTTCATCGGTGGGAGAACCCAGGTTGGATTTAACCATCAGGGAAAATCTTTTGGCTTCAGTCAGATCTTTGGCGCCGCAAGTCGGGCATTTTAATTTCCCGGCCTCTTTCAATTTATTTAATTCTTCATTGATAAACTCCAAACCGGCTTTGTCGGCATTAATTCCGTGATCTTCCAGCAGATGATCGGCACGGAAACGGCTCTGACATTTTTTACAATCCACTTGCGGATCGTCAAAACTGCTTAAGTGGCCGGAGGCCTCCCAGGTTTTGGGGTTCATAAAAATGGCGCCGTCCAGGCCCACAATATCGTCTCGTTCTTGAATCATGTTTTTCCACCAAGAGTCGCGGATATTATTTTTGAGCAGGGTACCGTAATGGCCGTAGTCATAAATAGCCGAAAAGCCACCGTAGATTTCCGAGGAAGGGAAAATAAAGCCCCGGCGTTTGCACAGGGAAACTAATTTTTCCATGAGGTTATCAGTCTGTTCCATATTTTTAGGTTAGATTTCGTTAATTGCTTTAAGGCCCAATAACTTTAGGCCATTTTTGATTATTTGTCCAACCGCTCCGGTTAATTCCAGGCGGGCCGCCTTGGTTTTGGGGTCGCTCTTGATGATCTGAATATTGTGATAATAGTCATTGAAATCTTGGCCCAGTTCAAATAAATATTTGGTAATTTCGGAAGGGGCATAACTACCAGCGGCGCGCAGGACAACTTCTGGGTATTTGGCCATTTTGATAATCAAAGTTTTCTCAAACGGTTCTGACAATAATTTGTAATCAGCTTTAACTTTTTTGCCGCCACCTTTTTTGGCCAGGCTTGTAATCCGAGCATGAGTATATTGGAGATAAGTAGCGGTATAACCTTCAAATTTTAAAGCTTCTTTGATATCAAAGGTAATGGTTTTCTGGGAGGAAACTTTGAGCATCTCAAATTTGATAGTGGACAGAGCAATTTCAGTGGCCACTTGTTTGATTTTTTTGTCGCTCCAATCAATTCTCTTGGCTTTAGTTTCGGTGATGGCCTGTTCTCTGGCTTCGTCTAATAATTCGCGATAAGTGATGACATTGCCACTGCGTGAAGATATCATACCCGAGGGCAGAGTGACAAAGTCATAGGCCAGATGAGTCATTTTTTGTTGGTAGCCCATTAATTCCAGAATCTTGAAGATTTGTTTGAAATATAATCCTTGGCGAACATCCACCACATGAATTGACTCGGTAATTTTATTGGTTTGGAATTTTTTGACCGCTAAGGCCAGATCAGCCACGGGATAAAGAGCGGTACCGTCGGAACGGATAATCGGCAAAACGCCTAAATTATATTTTTCTAGGTCGGCGATGATGGCGCCCTCGCTTTTAATTAATATCTTTTTCCGGATTAATTGATTGACAATTTTTAGCCCATCGGCAATCACTTTGCTTTCGTAGAAAGTTTTTTTAAATTTAATTTCCAGTTCTTGATAAATTTCTTTGAGGTAGGCAATACTCCAGAGTCTAGTTTTCCGCCAGAGCCGGTAATAATTACCTCGGCGGCTTTCAATCTCTTTCATGATTTGAGTTACTTCGGCTTTGGTGTCGTCATTATTTTCTAAGGCACTCACGGCGTCTTTATAACAAGTCCCTAGAATATAGCCCTGGCCACCTTTCATTGATTGATAATGAGCCTCATTTTTTTTATACTGCCAAAGAGTTTTGGCCACGAAGATGCCAAAGTCGTTGATGTAGGACACGGGGATAGCTTTGTAGCCGCTTTCCGCTAATAATTTGGTGACGCTGTCGCCAAAACAAATATTACGGAGATGCCCGATATGAACTTCTTTGTGGGTGTTGCCATTGGAGAACTCAATCATTACCCCGGCTCTTTGACCGGAATTATTTTGCCCATATTTATCTTTCTCCTTTTTAATGGCAGTTAGCACCTGGTTACCCAGATTATCATAGTTTAGAAAAAAATTGACGTAAGGGCCGACCGCTTTAATTTCCGCAACTAAAGTTTTGAGTTTTTTGTTTTGATTTAGACTCTGACTGATTTTTTGCGCCACCTCTACTGGGTTTTTGCCTTGGGCGACGGCAAAAACAGCCAGGCTCAGATCGCCTAACTCAGAGTTGGGCGGATAGCTGATATCCAGATCAGCTCCTGCCGCTTTTTTGATTTCCGCTTTAATTTTTTGGAGAATAGCCATTTATTTGGTTATTTTTAGATATTGTCTTTTGCCTCGTTGGACGATAATTCCTTTCTTTATTTCTATAGTCAGATTGGCATTTTTAACGACGGCAAAATCATTATTACCTTCTTTAATTTTAATGCCGCCCTGTTCAATCAGTCTGCGAGCTTCATTTTTGCTGGGAGCGAGTTTGCTCTCCACCAAAAGGTCAACAATATTTATGGAGCTAGAATTAGTTTTGTGGCCGGGAATCTCATCGGGCATTTCTTTATTCTGGACGGTTTTGATAAAGTTCTCCTGAGCTTCTAAAGCTAATTTTTCGCCATGATAAATTTTAGTGATTTCAAAAGCTAGATGCATTTTTAAGTCGCGGGGGTTGGCTCGAGAAGTTTTTAAATTGCTCGTAATTTTTTTGACTTCTTCGTAGGGGACATTAGTGCAAAGTTCAAAAGCGGTCGGGATAGTTCCGTCCGGCCAGGACATAATAATGCCATACATATCATTAGGTTTGGCATCCAAGAAAACGGCGTTGCCTTCCGACTTGCCCATTTTGCTACCGGCATCATCGGTCAGAAGTTTAAGAGTCAAAACGAATTTTTCTTTATTTTTTAGAGATTTCATTAAGTCCCGACCGCACATCATGTTAAACATCTGGTCGTTGCCGCCAATTTCCAAATCAACATCCATGGTTACGCTGTCATAAGCTTGAGCCAGGGGGTAGAGAAATTCGTGGAGATAAATCGGCCTGGCTTCCTTGAGACGATCTTGAAACATATCGCGCTGAATCATTTGTTGGACGGTAAAGTTAGAGGAGAGTTCAATCAGGTCTTTAAAAGTTAATTTATCATTCCAGGCGCTGTTGTATAGAACTTGGGCGGGGTTCCCGCCATCAAAATCCAGATAAGCCGAGGCTTGAGCTTGATAATGTCGAGAATTGGTCAAAACCTCTTTTCTGGTTAATTTCTGGCGGGTCGCTTTTTTGTCGGTCGGATCGCCAATCATGCCGGTAAAGTCGCCTATCAAAAAAATAACTTCATGGCCCAGTTTTTGGAATTGGGCCAGTTTATTAATGGAGATGGCATTGCCAATGTGGAGAGCGTTGGCACTGGGGTCATAACCGCAATACAGACGAATCTTGGCACCACTTAATAGCTTTTTTTCGAGTAATTCCCGATTGGGGTAGATTTTCTCCACTCCTCGGCTTAACAGCTCATCCACCAGTTTTTTGTCCGTAATTACTTTAGCCATATCATTTGTTTAGAATTATTTAGTATGTTATAATAGTACCAAACTATTAGAAGTTTTTCAACTTTAATTTAAATTAATAAGCCTTAAATTAGGCTTTTCAATTTTATGTTTTCATATCGCCAAATGCTTTTGCAATCTTTCAAAATTACTTGGAAAAACCGGTATTTGTGGTTTTTCGGTTTATTTGCGTCTCTTTTAAGCATCGGAGCTGAATATCAGATCTTAACTCGAGCTATGAGCCGTAATGCTTCCTTGGAGTGGTGGTATAATTGGAGTAATTTTTTCCATTCCGGTTTTTTTAGTTGGGGATTTTTTCCTAAAATTTTTAGTATGTTTAGCCAGGATCCGTTTTTTATGTCGTTAATCCTGGTCATTGCTTTAATAATTCTGGCCGCCTTTTTATTATTGATTTGGTTGGCTGTCATTTCTCAAATTGCCATTGTCAATAATTCCAATCAGATTCTCAAGAGCAAAAAAGAGGTGGCTGATTTAAGTTTGCATGTGGGAGTGGCGGCCGGGGTCAAGAGCTTTTGGCCGGTCTTGGGACTTAATATCATTTCCAAGGTTGTCATTAATATGTTAGTGATACTGGTCAGCCTGCCTCTGGTATTCTTATTTTGGAATAAAATCTTTTCGGGCGCTCTTTACATTTTGTTATTTGTTTTATTTATTCCTTTAGCCGTGGCCTTTTCTTTGATGATTAAATATGCCATCGCTTTTATCGTTTTGCAGAAGGCTAATTTTCGGTCGGCCCTGAGAAGCGCCGGGAAACTTTTTCGAGAAAATTGGATTGTCAGTTTAGAGTTGGCTTTCTTGCTTTTCGCTATTAGTTTTTTCGCCACTTTTGTTATTCTGACCGCCGTCTTAATTTTAGTCATTCCTTTTTTCTTCTTGGCCCTAGCCCTCTTATCAATGTTTACGGCCTTAGCTTTCTGGAGCGTCGTGATTTTAGGTACCATTATTTTGGTCGTCTTTATTATTCTCTGCGGTTCAATTTTGAGTACTTTCCAGGTGGTGGCTTGGACTAATTTGTTCAATCATTTGGGCCGGGGCATTGAGAGCAAGCTGGAACGATTAGCGCCGGAAAGCATTAGAAATAAGCCAATTAGTTTTAAATAATTTCTCCTTTTTATGAGCGGATTTGACTCCATTTCCAGTTTGTTGAGCAAGACTGCGGCGCCCTCGGATGATAATACTCCTCAAGGCAAACTGATAGCTAAACAGCAAGAAATTCAATTAAAAAAAATTGAACGGCAGACTGAAACTCGGGCGACGTTTTTGGGTTTGGATTATGTCAATCTTTTCGGTTTTCCGATCAGCCCGGAAGCGATTGGATTAATTCCGGAAGAGGAGTCGCGCCGATATAATTTAGTTTGTTTTTATTATGACGGTGAAAATATTCGGATGGGAACTACTACTCCGGAGGAACCGAAGATTCAAGAGATAATCACTCGGATCAATACCCAATATTTTACCAAGAGTCGTCTCTATGCTATTTCTCCGAGCAGTCTGGAAAATGCCTGGGAGTTTTATAAAAATCTGCCGAAGGTCAAGAAATATGATTCCGGCGTGGAGATCAAAGAAGAGGATTTGGAAAAATTCAAAAACGCAATTTTGAGTTATAAGAATTTAAACGAGCAAATTAATAAAGTTAATATTTCGGATATTGTGACTTTAATTTTAGCGACGGCGATGAAGACCGGGGCTTCGGATATTCATATTGAGGCGGAAGCGGCCAGCGTGGCTATTCGTTTACGGATTGATGGCGTGCTCCAAGAAGCGGCCTCGATTGATCGTTTAAAATGGAAAAAAATTGTTTCCCGGATGAAAATCTTGGCGGGGGTTAAGATTAATATTGAAGACCAGCCGCAAGACGGCCGTTACTCTATTTTTTTGACCAATGAAAAAATTGATGTCCGCTCTTCCTTTTTGCCTACCGCTTATGGCGAAAGCGTTGTCATGCGCTTGCTCCGTTCCAGCTCAGTCGGTTTGTCGTTTGAGGAATTGGGTTTGCGCCCGGAAGTTTTTGAAGTTTTGCGGGCCGGTATCGCCAAGCCTAATGGTTTAGTTTTAACTACCGGCCCGACCGGATCCGGTAAAACCACCACTTTATATGCGATTTTAAATAAATTAAATGAACCCGGCACCAAGATTATTACGCTTGAAGACCCGATTGAATATCAATTAAAAGGTATCAGCCAAAGTCAGATTAACGCCAAAAAGGGTTATAATTTTGCCGATGGTCTTCGTTCTATTTTGCGCCAAGATCCGAACATTGTAATGGTGGGAGAAATTCGTGATTTGGAAACGGCTGAGATTGCCGTCCAGGCTTCACTCACCGGTCACTTGGTTTTGTCCACTTTACATACCAATGATGCGGCCGGGGTTATTCCGCGGATGATTGACATGGGAGTTAAACCTTATTTTTTAGTGCCGTCCATTAATGTGGTTATCGGCCAACGCTTAGTGCGGAAAGTTTGCCCGCAATGTCGCGTGGAACATATTTTAACCGAAGCGGAAAAAGAACAATTGCAAAAGATTCTGGCGGTTATTTCGCCCAAGTCGGGAATTAATATTCCGACCACCTTGCCAAAAATATTTAAAGCCGGAGCCGGCTGTGATTATTGCGCCGGAATCGGTTATAAGAGTCGGATTGGTATTTATGAAATATTTACCATGGACGAAAAGATTAAGCAGCTCACGATTGATAACGCCCCTGCTTTTAAGATTCTACAGCAAGCCATTGAAAACGGCATGATCACCATGCTGCAAGACGGCGTGTTAAAAGCAATGGACGGGATGACTACTTTGGATGAAATTTATCGAGTCATCGGCGACTTTGATTATGTCAATGAATTATATGATATCGTCGTGTCGCAAACTATGGGTCGGGGCATTAAAATTAATGAAGCTGATTTGGCTCGCGCCTTTGACTTGCTCAAGACTCCGGAGATGATTAGCGAATTAATTAAGAATATTCCGGTCAAAGATTTAATTACGATTATCATTTCTTTGGCGGTGAAGAGCGAGGCCGGAGATTTGCATATTGAACCGACGGAAACTGATGTCAAGATTCGGCTGCGAATTGATGGGGTGATGCATGACATGCTACGTTTAAGCAAAGAACATTATCTGCCGGTCCTGGGAGAGATTAAATTACTGTCCGGCTTTGTCACCAATGTCAAACAAGCCACTATGGACGGTCGCTTTGCCATTTTCTTGGGCAGTTCCAAAATGGATTGCCGGGTTTCCATTATTTCCGGCGGTTACGGCGAAACTATCGTTATCCGATTATTATCCGGCAAAGAAGGCGCTTTGAATATGGATATTTTGGGAATTGAAGATTACTCTTTACAAGTTTTGACCGAGAGTATGAAAAAGACTAAGGGTATTATTATCACTACCGGTCCGACCGGGTCCGGTAAGACGACCACTCTATACAGCATTTTAAAAACTTTGAATAAATCCGATGTGAAGATTATCACCGTGGAAGATCCGATTGAATATCAGATGGAAGGCATCATCCAAACTCAAATTAATGCCGAGCAGGGCTATACTTTTGCGGCAGCCATGAGATCGCTCTTGCGGCAGAATCCAAATATTATGATGATTGGAGAAATCCGAGATGAAGAGACCGCTAAAGTTGCTATTGAGGCGGCTTTAACCGGCCACTTAGTTTTGTCTACCATTCATGCCAATAGCGCTGCGGGAGCCATTTCCCGTTTCTTGGGATTGGGTGTTGACCGCCAACAGTTGGCCAACTCTATTGAGTGTTCCGTGGGTCAACGTTTGGCGCGTAAGATTTGTCCTAGCTGTCGTCAGGAGGCTACGGTTGATCCGGCTGTTTTAGCGGAGGCTAAAACTATTTTAGCTCAGATCAAAAATCCGGTCGTTAAAGTTCCAACCGATATTAAATTCTTCAAAGGTGTCGGTTGCGATAAATGTAATTTCATCGGTTATAAGGGGCGTGTCGGTTTGTATGAAACCATCGGGGCCAATCCGGAAATAGGTAAGGCCATCCAGAATCCAGCTTTCTCGGATTATGATATTGAACAAGAGGCAATCAAGAATGGCATGATTACCATGCTCCAAGACGGTGTGCTCAAAGCTTTGAAAGGTGAGACGACAATTGATGAAGTGTTTCGGGTTTGTAAATAATAAATAACATTTTTATGATTGATAAAAAATTTATTGAGAAATTGAAGAGTGAGTACACCGAGAGCGGTAGCGAGAGACGCCAAATCGGCAGTTTGGCCAATGTCGCCTTGTTTGAATCCAAAAAGATTATTTTTGCGCTCCATCGGGGTGACATCAAGCCGGCCGAAGAGAAATTTAAAGAAGTGGAAGAAATTTTGGCTAAATTAGATAAGAATTTCGGCATTGATCGGATTTATCAAGAAGGCTCTTTCAAGGCGGCCGTGGAGGAATATGTGGAAGCTAAAATGTTGTATTTAGTTTTAAGCGGTCAGCCATTGGCCGTCATCAAAGGCATTAAATTAAACTATGAAACTTATCTTGGTGGTATTTGCGATCTGATTGGAGAGCTGGTTCGAGTGGCCACCAATGAAGCGGCGGCGGGAAAATTTCAGCGAGTGAAAGAAATTAAGGAAATTGTGAATGAAATTATGGCGCAATTGGTTGATTTCGATTTAACCGGATATCTGCGCACCAAGTATGATCAGGCGCGCGGTCATTTACGCAAGATCGAGCAGATGGATTATGAGATTAAGTTAAGGAAAGAATAAAATTAAATTCAAAGCAAAAACCTTATTATTAAAATGAGGCTTTTTGCTTATTTGGGAGGATTCTTGTATAATTATAATATGAAAATAGCGATTATCTCTGACATTCACGACAATTTGGCCAATTTGAAGATTTTTTTGCGTTGGGCCAAAAAGGCCAACATGGAAAAAATTATTTGTTGCGGTGATGTGACCAATTCGGAAACGATTGATTTTTTGGCGAAGAGTTTTGGCGGAGAAATAATTCTGGTTCAAGGCAATATGGAAGTCTA
>MNUV01000061.1 GCA_001871235.1 Candidatus Falkowbacteria bacterium CG1_02_41_21 | reverse complement strand
AACGCCCTGATTCAGGGTAAACAAGTGACATTAGACGAATCTAAAATCACAACCTTGGCCAATCAATTAACCGCCGACTCGCAAGCCATAACCAAAATCAGTACTGAGCTGGAAACGGCCACCCAAGATTTGGCTAAAGTGGCTAACTTTACATTGACCAAAAAAGAATAACGATTATCCAATAAAAAATCCTCCAAACATATTGGGGGATTTTTTGTTTTTCCCTGGCTATTGTTTTGGGAAATAAAAAAGCTCTTCCATATTTATGAGAGAGCTTCAATTATTAAAGAAATGGAGCAGCAGGGTGCAGCCCTACGGATGCCATGCGATAAGGCCAAGCCGGCTTTAAAAATGTAAAACTTCTCGAGCCTATTCATCACTTATTTGCCAAATAGCCTAGACTCGGAGTCTAGAATTCGACCGCTAAATATCTAATAATTAAAACTCAAACAAAACAAGCACTCCCTGGTGCTTGTTTTTATAATCAAATAATCATTAGCTCTTACTTAATCCGATAACTGACATTAATCTCAATAATAATATCTTGATTGCCATTAGGTAAAGATGGAGCGACGGCGCCACCGCCCATGCCGCCTTTGGCCGAATCATAATAAGTGGAATTGACTCCGGGAGCTTGAATCACATTTTCCCACCAACCGACAATATCGCCTAAACGAACACTGGCCGCTCGAGCCAAAACACTAGCTTTAGTTTTAGCGTCAGAAATACCTTTAATTCTGGCTTGTTGCTTTAATTCTTCCAAATTGGATACATCATAACTGATACCGACTATTTGATTAGCGCCGGCCTTAGAAGCGGCCTCCACCACCTTCCCCACCAAACTGGGATCGGTCTTAATATTATTAACCTTAACTATTAATTGTTCATTGGCGCTATAACCGGACGAGGTAGAAACATTATTAATATAATCATACTGAGGAAACAAGGAATAGTTTTGCGTCTTTAAATCTTCATCTTTAATACCAGCCGCCTTTAAAGCGTTAACGATGCCGTTCATCTTATCATTCAATTGCTTCAAGGCTTCATCGGCCTTGGCCATCTTGTCAATTTGAATCCCAACGGTAATATTGGCGACATCCGGTTGATAAGAGATTTTACCTTGTCCGACGACAGAAACTTGATATTGCGGTTGATTAACAATGCGGTGGCGTAAAATAGCAATAGTCACAATGCCGGCCAAAAGAACCATCCCGATAATCATCAGGATTATTTTTGGTGTCTGATGACCGCAGCAAACTTGATTTTTGTCCATAGTTTTAATTTAATTTTAATTAATATAATAAGCGATTAAATGTCCTGAATAATGACCTAGAACTAACACCACGACCGCGATTACCAAATGTTCGCGGATAACATGCCCGGTCTTCAACTTTTGGCTCTGGGCTAATCGATAACTGACATAAACCAGGACCATCAGACCCCAAGCCACTGAGATCCAAAAGGCCGATTGGACATCAAACAGCAAAAAAGGTATCAGAAAACTCAAGGCAAAAATCAATTTGGACGAAAACGTCGCCAAGGTTGCTTCCCAAATTTCCCGCGGACTATGATGATTTTCCGATTCCACCGATATATGCATGCCTAACGCATCCGAAAAAGCGTCAGCCACCGCGATAGTCAGAATACCGCTGATAATAACCAAACGAGAGCCGGTGCTAGAGTCCAGCCCGGTAATCAAACCCAGAGTGGTGATGACCGCCGAGGTCAGACCGAAACTCAAACCTTTTTTAAACGATAATTTCATGCCCAATTATTTTAGCATAAATTAACGGATAAAAAAAGAGTCCCATCTTTTTACCGGGACTCTTTATTTCTTTGGTTTTTTTATTTTTCCGACACCGCCACCAAACCGTTAAATTTGGCAACGGTCATGTCGGGGAGCAAACTCTGACAATCGGGACAAAAAGTATCTTTAAATTTTATCTTACCAAAATTTTCAATTAGTAGTTTATTACTATTGAATTTGGAGATGACTTCCTGCGTTTTGTCGTCTTTTTCCCACTCCTTCTTTTTCTTGCCAAACAATTTTTGACAGCGCGGACATTTTTTAATAGCCAGCGCTATGAGCAAAAAATCAAACATAAGCGAATATTTTAAAGATTAACGACCCAGATTTGAATGAACTAAAATGAGTTTAAGATATAATATTCCAAAAGTCAAATTAGAGTCTGATCCGCTTCATCAATAAAGAATTCCAGACCACACTGATTGAAGAAAAAGACATGGCTGCCGCCGCCAGCGCCGGACTCAGCAACCAGCCGGTAAAAGGATAAAATAACCCGGCCGCCACTGGAATGGCGACAATATTATAAAAGAAAGCCCAGAATAAATTTTGTTTAATCTTTTTAATCGTTAATTTGGAAATTCTAATCGCTTTAATCAATTTTTCCAGATCACCATGAAGTAGAGTAATATCAGCCGTGGCAATGGCGATATCCGAACCGGTGGACATCGCAATGGAAATATCGGCCGCCGCCAAGGCCGGAGCGTCATTGACGCCGTCTCCGACCATCGCTACTAATTGTCCAAAGTGACGCGCTTTATACTCCAATATCTTCTCTCCTTTGCCGTTAGGCAAGACTTCGGCCATCACCTCACTGATACCAACTTGGTTAGCGATATAATTGGCGGTGCCGAGATGATCACCACTTAACATCACCACCTTTATCCCCAACTTTTGAAGGGCTTTGATGGAACTAAGACTCTCCGTCTTAACGGGGTCGGCAATAGTCATTAGAGCTAACAAGGAGTCCTTGGCGGCCAAAAAGATAACAGTCTTTCCGGCTTGAGCCAAATTATTGGCGACTTCATTATGTTCCGTTAAATCAAGACCGCTGTCAGTCATTAACTTTTGATTCCCGAGAGAATATTTTTGACCGTCAATCTCCGCTTCAATTCCCTGACCTGGAATAGCCGCAAAATTTTTGACATTTAATGATTGAAATTGATCTATATTGCCATAATTCATAACCGCTTGGGCCAGAGGATGTTCCGATTGTTTTTCTAAGGATTGAAAGATAGCCAGAATCTCATCGTCTCCCTTATCGGAAAAATTAATAAAATCAATGACCGCCGGCTTACCCTTGGTAATAGTTCCCGTCTTATCCATTAAAACAACCCTAACATTATGGAGCTTTTCTAAGGCCTCGGCATTTTTAATCAAAATTCCATAGCGACTGGCCAGTCCCGTGCCCATAATAATTCCCGTCGGAGTAGCCAATCCTAAAGCGCACGGACAAGCGATAACTAAAACGGCCACGAAACAAGCCACGGCCAAAGGCAGAAATTGATTCAATTGATTGGTAAATAAACCGACGATTAACCACGATAAAAAAGTCAGGCCGGCAATAATCATAATAGTGGGCACAAAAAATTGGGAAATTTTATCCGCCAACCTTTGAATCGGAGCCTTTGATCCTTGGGCCTCCTCTACCGCCCTGACAATATTAGCCAAGAGAGTCTCCGGACCCAATTTAGTCGCTCTAAACTTAAAATATCCCTGTTTATTGATAGTACTGCCAATCACCGCATCTCCGATATTTTTAGAGACCAACATTGATTCTCCAGTCATTAATGATTCATCCAAATCTGAAGCGCCTTCAATCACCACACCGTCGGTCGGCACTTTCGCCCCAGGTTTAACAATCACCACATCGTTTACAATTAATTGTTCCACCGGCACTTCTATCTCCTGATTCTCCCGCCAAACCAAAGCGGTCTTGGCTTGGAGATTCAAAAGTTTTTCGATTGATTCTGATGTTTTCAATTTAGCTCGAGCTTCCAGATATTTACCCCAAAAAACAAAACCGCTGACAATAATCGTGGCATCAAAATATAAGTTAGCGGGAAGATTATAAATACTGATTAATTGAGGAAAAAATAATAAAACGGTGGAATAAACGTAGGCCGTTAAGATTCCCATCCCCACTAAAGTATCCATATTGGCCCGACCGGTCTTAAAAAAATTAAATAAGGACCTGATAAAATCTCGGCCGATATATAATAATATGAAAGAAGCCAGACCGAAATTAATCACATTAAGAATCGACAAATTAAATAAAATAAATTGCCGGCCGCCGGAAAGATCCCAAGCCATAACCGATAGACTGTAAATTATTATCGGTGAAATCCATAATATCTTATTTTTTTGGATAGCCAATGATTGCTTATTTCTAGCCGCCAGATTCAAATCGGATGTTTTTAATTCGTAACCCAAGGGTTTAATTTTACTGTTTAGCCTTGGAATTGCTGTTTGCGAGGCATCATATTCTAAGGTAACTTTGGCATTGGCAAAATTAACATTAACCGTTTTAACGCCCTCGCTGGCTTTTAAGGTCTTTTCAATCAAAAGCGAGCAACTGGCGCAATGCATTCCGGCTACCGGCAAAACCACTTTTTTAATACTAGGCATATATTTAACTGTTAATTATTATTTATTTTTCCACCACATTGAAATAACCGGTATACATCCCCATGGAACAAGAAAATTTTATCTGACCAGCCACCGGGGGAATAAACTCCACGATATTTTCACCCGCCACCAACATTTTTCTAATTTTTAAACTCTTAACCACTAAAGCGCTGGCGCAAGAATATGGAGCCTTGGCGTCAATCACCCATTTAACCGGCACGCCTTTAATAATGGTGAAAGAATTGGGAGTATACCCGCGGTTATTCTCCTCCATGTTAACCACCTGTACGCCATCAATAATTCTAACATTCGGATCAACCGAAACAATTTTTTTGGAATCACTCTGAACAGAAAAATTAATTGAATTTAAACCGGTTAAACGGATAACATTAATAATATTTAAAACACCAAAAATAATTAACAGCACGCTAACCACTTTATAAAACACTTTTAACCACCGGCCTTTAAATACCGCCACTAGTCCCCCTAAAGTCAAAAGACCGGGAGTCGTTCCTAGGGCGAATAAAGCCATAACCAATCCGCCCCCTAAAAAACTGGCGCTGGCGATGGCATAAACTTGCATGGCTTGGGTAAAGCCGCAAGGTAAAAAGAAAGTTAGGGCGCCGGACAATAAAATTTGCGGCCAAGATATTCTGTCCGATTTTTTATTGAGAGAAAATACCCGGCTAATATTCTTAGGCAGAGTTAAACTGACCTTTTCTAGCGCCGGGAACAACCCGGTCATCTTCAGTCCCATAAAAAGCATAACCAAGGCAGCCAAGAGAGTAATGAGACTGATAGCCGTGATTGATAATTGAAAAGCTTCACCCAGCAAACCCAAAGAACCGCCGAGAATAAAATAGCCGCTGATTCGTCCGATATTAAACAAAACATGGGGCTTAAATTTTGACCAGAAATTTTGAGCCGAATTATTTTTGGCATAATTGGCGGCTATCCCCAAAACTAAACCGCCGACTAGCGACAGGCAACTGGAAAAACCGGCCAACACGCCAACCATAATAATCAGCGGCCAAGTTAAATTCTGGGCGTTTAAATCCCAGTCAAACCAGGCCAGTTTTTTGAGCAAAAAATAAATTCCCAAAATTATCGCGAAAATTAGAATAATATTCAAATAATCTTTAAATCTTACAGAGCCACGAGCTCCTACTTCTTTATGATCATCAACCTGATAACCCAACTTAGTAATGGCTCCTTTAATTTGATTCAAATCCGGCTCTTCTTGATAAGTTATTTCCACTAAGCTTTTTTGCTGACTGGCGCTGACACTTATGACCCTATGAATATTTTTAAGCTCATCTTCAATCAACATCTCGCAAGATTTACAATGAAGACCGCTGACTGACCAGAAAACCTTTTTAATCTCAGACATATGATTAATTGATTATTTATTAACTAATCTGCTAACCTGCAAAATTTCATCAACCATTTTTTGTTTTAAACGCTCATTGTTGGAAGCCATCGCATTTTTAAAACAAGAATTTAAATGCCCCGCCATTAATTTTTGGTGAGCCGATTTAAGCAGGCCGATAGCCGCTAAGTTCTGTTGCATAATATCAATGCAATAGTCTCCGGCCTCAATCATCTTGATAATCTTGCCTAACAGACTTTGCGATTTTTTCAAACTGATCAAAGCTTCCGCCTTAGAATTCTTTTTTATCATAGAAATTAAATTATTGGTTATTCTCCCCATACCTGGGGGGGTAGGTATGTAATAGCACTGAGTAAAATAATAGTCAATGATTTTTAAAAAACAGCGGCTTTCTAAGCCGCCGCTTTATCTAAATATAAATTTCTTTATTTCTTTATCCGATGTTTACGCTTATGCAGAGCCTTAGATTTCTCCGTTACCGCCAAAATCGTCAAGACGGCGACATAAGAAGAGATGACTGCGCTGGGCAAATGGTAACTTTTTTGTAAGACTAAATCCAAACAAACAATTATTAAAATTAAAGCCGTCCAGCCGAGAACGAAAAATTCACCCGGATGCTGATCTTGATGTCTATTATACCAACGTTCGAATTCTTTATTGCCGACATAAATCGCTAGCACGCCGATATAAATAAAACCGACTATCTCCAAAGCTTCAACAATAAGATTATCATTGATAAAATCCCAAATAATCAATATGAAATACATGCCGGACCAAAAATTTACCAGATATTGCCAAAAATTAAATTTTCTCGTTGACCATTTTAACATATAATTTCATTAATGCTTTACTGGAGCATAGCACACTCCAGCGGAAACAAAAAGAGGCTACCCCGTCGGTAGCCTCTGATATAAATGATTAAAATCTAATCGGCACGGTGATTTTCTGATCATTTTGGGCTAGTCCCGATGGATTATCATTTTCCAAAACTACCGAGCCCACCGAGCTGGTCGGACGAGTAAACATCATGGTCGCTTTGAAAGGTACAAAATCTTCAGTCATCCAATCACTTTGAGCCTGAGCTATTCCCCGACCCAATTCTTGACCGGACTCATCTAAAACTTTAACCGGAAAAGATCCTTCAAAAAACCAAGTGCCGCGAGCGCTACCTTCAATGGCCAAAGGGCTGGAAATAACCGCCTCGATTGTCAAATTATTTAACTTAAGGCTGTCGGTTTGGATGACGCTGGAAGTGGCCGCTGGTTTTTCCACATGACGCAAGGCCGGCATAACGGCCTCCACATCGGATTCGGTTTTAACCTGACTGAAGTTAACGACAAAAGTCAGAATTAGCATAAAAACCAAAGCGGCAAAAACGCCCACTATAATTGAAATACGGCTCTGACGATTAACCAATAGAAAACCGGCCAAAATAATTAACACCGGCCAAATAACTTGAAAATTTAAATTAATATCCGGTAAAAACCCCAGGTTCCGACCGAGGTAAAAAAGACCGACTAAAACCAAGATTAAACCAAAAAATATTTTACTAAAACGAGCACCATCACCAGCGCAACAAGAGCTGACTTCTTTGACCGCCGGATTAGCCGAAGCAGCTTTAACTTTAACTCCAAGTTTTTTAGCCGTCATCGGCTTCGCGCTATTAGTTTTAAGACTCTTCATAATTTTATTATTATTTTATTTATTATTTTGATCAAGACTGTCCAAGAAATAAAGACCGAGCAGAATAATCAGAAAGGGGTAAATCAATCCCCAGTTGATATTAAAATGGAAAATTTCTTTTAACATCAGAACCAAACCAATAGTTAAAATAATCAATCCCAAAATATTTCGAGTATGATGACAATCTCCTTCTCTCATTTTGCCGGACGCCTGTTCGGCGCTGGCACTCAATTCCTCGGCCAACTCACCGACTCTTCCTGAACCCTTAGTCTTGTCATGAGGACCGTTGGGCACAATCAAGGCTAAAATAAGATAAAGGACAATGCCGGAACCGCTACCAAAGGCCAAAAGAACAAAAAGAATTCTAACTAAAGTGGAATCGATACCGAAATATTCTCCGAGCCCGCCGCAAATACCCCAAATTACCCGATCGGTGCGAGAACGATAAAACTTTTTGATTGGTTCAGACATAGATTTTTTAAAATATTATTTATAGAGCTGTCAACTATTTAATTATAGCAAATTTTTGAAAAATCGGAAATAGTTATTTTAAACGGCGTGCCCGGCGCCCGGCCTTAATTACAAACCGGTGCGCTTCTTCTCTGGTTTTAAGCAGAGTCTCCTTGATGTTGGCTGCTAGCTCTTTAAAATTAGGTTTTACCCCTTTGGCAAAAACCAACTTATCGCCTCCCAACTTGGAGATGCCCACGAGGGGCAAATGGATATTGTGATGAATCAAAATCCGATTCACAAAATCAATCTGGGGTTTTCCGCCATCAATCATGATCAAATCCGGCAACATCCAATCGTGATGAGCCAAACGACGTAATAACATTTCAGACAGGGCTCGTTCATCGTCTCCGGGAGGAGCTGATTTGATTTTAAACAACCGATATTCTTTTTTATCCGCTTCCCCACCTGAAAAAACCACCATGGAGCCATAGGTCTCTCGGCCGTTTAAATGAGACACGTCATAGCCTTCAATCCGATTTATTTTCGGCAGGCTCAGATCATCATCTCGCGGCAACAAGGAAACATCCTGGATATGTTGCAAAGCTTTAATCTTATCCGGATTTTCTTTCATTAATTTTTTGAGCAGTCGCTTCTTGTCGCCCTGCAATAATAAAACAATATTTCTAATGTTGGACTGATATTCTCTTTTACTAATAGCATCAATACAAGCCCCGGGACATAGACCGATTTGATAATCAAAACAAGCCTGACCGCTATGCGGTCGACAATTACCATAAGGGAAAATGCGTCGAATAATTTTCAGAGCATTCTGAATCAAAGAAAAAGATTGATAAGGTCCAAAAATATGAGCTTTGGCGGGTGAAAACTTTTTTAACTCCTGACCCCGAATAATCATCGGCCGCGGATAATCATCCTTTTTCAATATCACCACATAAACGAAAGACCTGTCATCCTTATCTTTGACATTATACTTGGGCCAATACTTCTTGATGTAATGAGCCTCCGAAATTATCGCCTCCAGCAAATTATTACAAACTTCAAATTTAAGATTAGCGGCTAAACTCACCATCTCGGCAATCCGCGAGTCAATATTCTTTTGGAAGTACTGATTAACTCGAGCATGTAAATTCGTGGCCCGCCCCACATACAAAACACCGCCGGCTTTATCCAGCCAGAAATAGACGCCCGGTTTTTTTGGTATTTTATTGGCTTTTTCCTTCAAACTTATCATAATGAAAAAGATTAAGATTCGGACCTATTTTTTTCCATCCGAGCACTCGGCCCTCCTTGATTATTATTCCCTCTTTTTTCAATAAAGCTATCTTCTTTTTCTGTCCGTCGGCAAAACCACTCACCTCGCCGGTGCTTTTTATCACCCGATGGCAAGGCACTATCAGCGCATAAGGATTTTTATTCAAAGCATTACCCACGGCCCTGGCAGACCTCGGATATTTAATTATATTAGCTATTTGCTGATAACTGGCCACCTGTCCGCGCGGTATTTTTTTGGTGGCCGCCCAAACTTTCTCGGCAAAATTTTTCATAAGATTATGACAATACTCCGATTAATATACTACAAACAACCGCTCAGGCCGCACCTAAATATTGGATCGGCCGGATACGTTCTTTGTTGAAGATAATCCCTAAGATCATGGCAATCACCACAAAACTTTCAGTGATGGAGGTCGTGATGGATAATTCTTTTTGCGACAAGGCAAAAGAATAGCAAAGCCAAGCCGTAATATCAATGATAATCATAACGGTTAATAACTTCCAGAAAGGTTTGCTCCTTGGTACGATATTTTTCCATCGCTTTTTAAATAATAAATAAGTAAAGGCCAATATCGCCGTCACCAGCCACGGAAACCAAATGACGAGTATCGGATTAACTTCTCTCCAAAAATTGACGCGTATTTATCTTTTTGAAATTAACCGACAACAAAATAATACCCAAGAACGAGAGCAACATTAGCCAGACTAAGCGCAGAGTCAAAACTTCCCGGAAGAATATCACTCCCAAGAGTATGGTCAAGGGCAGCTCCAAAGAAAAAATTAATTCTACGACCGACAATTTGCCGACGTCCAGAGCTTCAAAATGAATATAGGCGCCCAGAAATCCGATTAGGCCCAAAACCAGCAAGACCAAAAACTGCCAACCGCTTAAACCGGGTAATGATTTATAGATAAAAGGAAAAAGCGCGATGGAACTGACTAAAGTAATCCAGAACAAAGTCTCTAAATTTCTGACTCGTTTAACACATCTCTGAATCAAAAAATCTCCCATTCCCCACAGAATCATTGCTCCGAAGGCTAATAAGATGGCGATGTTCATAAAATTATTTCTTTTGTAAATAAGGTTTTAGATAAACTCCAGTGACGCTATCATCATCACGGACAATGTCTTCCGGCTCGCCATAAGCCATAAGCTTCCCGCCCCCGTCGCCGCCTTCCGGTCCGAGGTCCAAGACATAGTCCATGGATTTAATCATATGCATATTATGTTCAATGATGAAAGCGGAGTTGCCCTTATCCACTAATTTATTTAAAACATCCAATAACAATTCAATATCATGATAGTGTAAACCGGTAGTCGGTTCGTCCAATAAGTACAAAGTTTTCTGGCCCAAAGTATGAGTCAACTCTTTAGCAATCTTTATCCGTTGCGCTTCGCCGCCTGACAAAGTGGTGGCTGATTGTCCCAATTGCAAATAACCCAAGCCGACACTTACCAGGACTTTTAATTTATCCGCGATATAATAATTCTCGGCAAAAAAATCCAGAGCCTCGGAAATAGTCAGTTCCAACACATCCGCAATATTCAGCCCCTTATATTTCACTTGCAAAGTCTCCCGATTGAATCTCTGGCCGTGGCAAACCTCGCACTCCACTAAAACTGGGGGCAAAAAATGCATCTCAATTAAATTAGCGCCCGCCCCCTCACAAGCTTCACAGCGTCCGCCCGGACGATTAAAGGAAAAACGGGATAAAGTATAAGCGCGTTCTTTGGAAGCCGGCAACTCTGCGAAAAAATCCCGAATTGGGGTAAAGATACCAGTGTAGGTAGCCGGATTAGATCTCGGGGTGCGCCCAATCGGAGACTGATCAATGACCACAATCTTGTTAATATGTTCCGTCCCCTTGATATCGGTCACGCCCTCCAATTGCGGCCGGCCTCTTTGATTTTTTATTCTGGTGATATTGCGATAAATGACATCATACAATAACGATGACTTGCCCGATCCGGAAACACCGGTAATACCAACCAAGCGTCCCAGCGGAATGGCGGCATTAATATTTTGCAAATTATTAGCTCGGGCGCCGATGATTTTCAACTCCCCATGGTTTTGGCGACGCCTCTTTTGTTGTGGCACAGCTATCTCTTTCTTCCCTCTTAAATATTTCAAGGTCAAAGACTCCTTGAAGTTATCGGCATTGTTGTCGCCCAACAGTTCTAAAGTATCGCCAATGGCCACTATTTCTCCGCCCTGGACTCCAGCCTTAGGGCCCATATCAACTAAATAATCCGACTCTAAAATAGTCCGCTCGTCGTGCTCCACGATAATCACGGTATTATTCTTGTCGCGTAAAGCTTTTAAAGTATCAATCAAACGATCAGTATCTTTTTCATGAAGTCCAATCGTCGGCTCATCTAGAACATATAAAGTTCGAGATAGTTGCGAACCGATTTGAGAGGACAAACGAATCCGTTGGGCTTCACCGCCGGATAAAGTTTCCGCTTCGCGATCAATTGACAGATAATTTAAACCGACCCGCAGCATAAACTGCAAGCGATTAATAATCTGGTTGACCACCGCCTCGGCGATAAGGAGTTGCCGTGAGGTCAGCTTCTCTTTGTATTCTATAAAAAAATTATAAGCTTTAGCCACGCTCAGATGAGTCACCTCGGCGATATTCTTACCGCCGATTCTCACGGCTAAAGCTTCGGGTCGGAGCCGAGTTCCGCTACACTGGGGACAAATATCATCGGCCTCAAAACCGATGGTTCCCAAGCCCGAGCAAGAGTCGCAAGCGCCATGCGGCGAATTAAAGGAAAATAGGCGGGGCTCCACTTCCGGGAATGCGAAACTATCGTTGGGACAAGTCCAATTGGAAGATAACAAATATTCTTTGTCGCCGGATTGAGCGATAACCAAACCTTGGCTATAGGCTAAAGAATTCTCCACCGCCTCAAACAAGCGCGTCTCATCGCTTAACATTATCTTGTCAATCACAATTTCAATGCTATGTTTTTTGTTGGCCGAGAGTTCTACCTTCTCCCGCAGCGAGTGCACTTTGCCGTCAATCCGCGCCTCGCCATATCCGAGGTTTAAATAATCATATAATAATTGATAATATTCGCCCTTGCGATCCAGCACCACCGGACTTAATATCGTTACATATCCCGCTCCCGTTTCTTTGGCGCGCGAAACGATAATATCAATCATTTCTTCCAGCGATAATTTTTCAATTTTTAAACCGCAAACCGGACAAAAGACTTCGCCCAATCGAGCGTACAGCACGCGCAGATAATCATAAATATCGGTCAGAGTGCCGACGGTGGAACGCGGATTATGCGACAAAGCTTTTTGATCAATGGAAATAGACGGTGCGAGACCAATAATCTCATCCACCTCCGCTGCTTTCTTCTGACCTAAAAACTGCCGCATATACGGCGACAGAGATTCCACGTATTGTCTCTGGCCTTCGGCAAAAATGGTATCAAAAGCCAAGGAAGATTTACCCGACCCGGAGACACCCGTAATCACCGTCAATTTATTATGCGGTATTTCCAGGTTAATATTTTTCAAATTGTGCATTCGAGCCCCTCGAATGATTATTTTTTCTTCCATGTTATTTGGCAATATAGGCTTGTTTGGGATTTAGTCCTGAAGACAATAATAAAGCGTCGCTATTTTTGAAATAAAACATTTTGATGGTTGGAAGCCAATCTAGGTGGTAATAAGCGGCAAAAATCATCTTGCCGATATCGCCATGAGTGACCAATAAAACATTACCGGATTTATGTTTCCTTTTGATTTCCGCCAGAACCTTTTTAGCCCGCCCCAAAAGCTGCGGGAAAGTTTCAGCGCCATAAGGATTCAAAAAATAATTAACCTCTTTCGTCATTATTAACCGCGGGGCGCATAAAATCACAATATCCGAAGTTGGTTTGCCGGTCATAATCCCAAAATCTCTTTCAATTAAATTTGGCAAAACCTTGGCCGGTTTTAGTTTTAATCCTTGAGCGATGATAGCCGCTGTTTCTTTGGCGCGCTTCAAAGGCGAAACGTAGAAACCGGCGAAATCGATTTTTATCTTCTTTAAAGTTTGGGCTAATTGTTTAGCCTGCTGCCGACCTAAAGCGGTCAACATTTTATCCCGATGACCGTTTAAAATCAACTTGGCATTATCCTCGTCTTGACCATGGCGCACGATGTAAATGTTTAACATAAAAATATAAATTATTTATCTTCGGCTAATTCCAGAAGATCTTCAATTTTTTTAATGATAGTCTTCGGCGTAATATGATGTTTCTGGTTATAAGCCACCTGTCTGATTCTTCTCCTATTAACCTCCGCTATCGCTTTTTTCATGGAATTAGTTTCTTGGTCGGCATAAAGAATAATCTTGCCCGAGACATTGCGCGCCGCCCGACCCATAGTTTGCATGAGCGACGTCTCACTCCGCAAAAATCCTTCCCGGTCAGCATCCAGAATCGCCACCAGAGTCACTTCCGGCAAATCCAAACCTTCGCGCAGCAGATTAACCCCGATCAAGACATCAAACTGACCTAGGCGAAAATTCTTTAATATTTCCGTCCGTTCAAAAGTCTTGATGTCCGAATGCAAATAATTACTCTTAAATCCCTTGCCCCGTAAGAATGAATCCAGATCTTCGGCCTGTTTCTTGGTGAGAGTGTTGACGATGACCCGTTCGCCCTTTTTAGCTAAAACCTCAATTTCGGCCATAATATCGTTGATTTGACTGTAATTTCTCGCCTTGTCAAACACCGGCCGAACTTCAATCTCGGGATCAATCAACCCGGTCGGACGAATAATCTGTTCCGCAATTTGCTTAGAATTCTCTTTCTCAAAAATACCCAGAGTCGCGGTGGTAAAAATGACGCGGCCGATGCGCTGTTTGAACTCCGGAAAACGTAAGGGGCGATTATCCAGCGCCGACGGCAATCTCCAACCGTATTTTATCAAAGTCTCCTTCCGCGACCGATCGCCGGCATACATGCCCCCAATTTGAGGAATGGAAATATGACTCTCATCAATAATCGTCAAAAAATCCGGCCGGCCGTCTTTCCAGGGAAAATAGGCCAACAATGAATCCGGCGCTTCACCGCTTAACTTCCCGGCCAAATGGCGGGAGTAATTTTCAATGCCATGGCAATAACCGATGGTTCTGAGCATTTCCATATCATATCGAGTCCGCCGTTCTAAGCGTTCCGCCTCCAGATATAGCTTGTTGTCATTAAAATATTCCAATCTTTCTTTCAGCTCCTCTTGGATGCTTTTAATGGCCGTCTCAATTTGCGGTTTGGTGGAGACGAAATGTTTCGGCGGAAAAATCACAATTTCATTCAAGTGCTCCAAGATATTTTTAGTCACATTATCAATCACATTAATATCGGATATTTTTTGGGCAAACAGCTCTAAGCGATAGATAATATTTTCCGACTTGGGTCTAATCTCAAAAACATCACCTCGAACTCGGAATTGACCGCGACCAACCGGTCCGCTCGTTCGCTCAAACTGGATTTTGACCAGTTGGGAAATCAAATCGGCCCGAACCATAGTTTGACCTATTTCCAGATGTAGAGCGGATCCAATATAACTATTGGGAACGCCCAGGTTGTAAATACAGGAGACCGAAGCGACGATAATGACATCGCGGCGAGACAACAAAGCCGAAGTGGCTGCATGCCGTAAACGATCAATTTCTTGATTAATCATGGCTTCTTTTTCAATATAGGTGTCGGTAATCGGTAGATAAGCTTCCGGTTGGTAATAGTCGTAGTAGGAAACGAAATAATGGACATCATTTTCCGGAAAAAAGTTCTTGTATTCCCGATATAATTGCGCCGCCAAAGCCTTGTTGGGAGCAATTACCAGGGTCGGCTGTTCAATTTTTGTGATCAAGTTGGCCACGGTAAAAGTCTTGCCCGAACCGGTCACACCTAAAAGAGTCTGATAGTCATAGCCCTGCTCTAAGCCTTGAAATAGCTTAGAAATAGCCTGAGCTTGATCTCCGGCCGGCTTGAAGTCTGATTGGAGCTTAAATAGTCCCATATAGATTAATGATGATAGTTTTTCCCGTTTATAATCGCCACTGAGCGATATATCTGCTCTAGGAGCACCATTTTAGTCATTTCATGTAAAAAGGTCAGCCGGGACAAAGATAGCCTCTCATAACGCTCTAATAGTTCCTTCTCTAGTCCCAAAGAACCGCCGATAACAAAGATAATCGGCTCATTAATCTTATCCAATTTTTGGGCCATCTCCACCGACGTTAGCTCCATCCCTCTTTCATCCAACAAAAAAACTCGGGCTTCGGGCCTTCTAGACAAGTACTCGGCAATTCTCTTTCCCTCCTTCTTCTTGGCTGCGATTTTCTGACTCTCAGAAAAGGATTCAGCTGCTAGCTCCACCAAGCTAAGTTTAGCGTGGGGGCCCAATCTTTTATGGTATTCAGCTATAGCCAATTTGAAATAATCAGTTTTCACCGCGCCAATTGATAGAATGGTGATATTCAACATAGAATTGGCTTATGGGGAAATATAGACTTAGTATAGAATAATATGAAAGAATTGTCCAATAACCAAAAACCCCACCTTTTAGATGGGGTTTTTATAAACAACTATCTATTCCCTATTAATCCTAAAATTCTAACGTTATATTATTACTATATACCCCGCATTTACCGCCTAAATACTCACAGACGCGGAAATAGGAAGTGCCGGATAAATCACTCCAGGAATCGGTGCGAAGATCGGCGTCGGAATAGTAGTGATAAGTGTCGCCGGGATAAACCGGATTTTCGTGACCGGCCGCCACAACCTTAAAGCCCAGGGGAGAAGTCATGTCGTTCAGGGTCCAATTCAAAATGCCGATACCTTCTTCATTGACCGAGCCAGTCAAAGTAATACTGCCATCAGACTCGGAATTGGCAGCTGTGTCCGGCACTATCAATTTAATATTATTGCTATACACTCCGCACTTCCCGCCTAAGTATTCACAGACGCGGAAATAATAGGTACCGGCAGCCAGGTTGTCCCAAGCGTCGGTCCGCAGATTGGCATCGGTATAATAATGATACTCATCGCCGGGATAAACCGGATTTTCGTGATCGGCCATTACCACTTTAAAGCCTAAAGACGAGGTCATATTATTTAAAGTCCAAGCTAAATTGGCTTTAGGGCCAGAAAGAACACCGGTCAAGGCGATGGAATTACCAGAATTATCAGCGGTAGCAGACTCAGAATCATATTCTTCCACGTCCTGAGACTCTATCTGGGAAAGATCGGAGTCCTTAATTCCCAAACTCAAATTCCGCATGACATTATAGGCCTCCCAACCGTTTTTTAAATAACTCAAAGTACCGGTCACGGGATTAACGTAATAAGCTTCACCATGATTTTCCACCTGCAGAACGATTCTGCCTTTCAATCTGTCAACCAATGATTTTTCTTTGGCTTTCAATTTTTCCAGATTGGCGGTGGAAATACCCAAACCCATTTTCCGCATAACATTAAAAGCGGTTTCACCGTCTTTCAAAAAATAACGGAAACTATTAACCGGGTTAACATACCAAGCTTCACCATGTTGCTCCACCTGCAAGAGAATATAGCCTTTCAAACGAGCCGCCAAACCAGTATCAGTAGCCGCTTCGCCGGCGTCCGAGGTAACCGCCGCCTCAGTGGATTTAATCAAGGTTGCCCCAACCCAACCGGTCTGGCCATCGGAATCCTTCACTTTATACCAACCATCCATTTCACCAATAACTTTTATCACCTTGTCCTTGGCCAAAACTCTAATCACCGCCGACTCGTCCATGCAGGGCATGTCCCGCAAACGAGCGGAAATAGTTACTTGCCCGTTAAAATCGCGCGTGTACATCGGGTCTTGATTGCAAGCATACTCGCTCGGAGTTGATTCATTGGCTAAGGCCGAACCGGCCAAAGCCAAAACCAAAACTAAGGCAAACAACCCGCCCCAAATCTTTATTTTTTTCATATAGTTTTAAATCATTGGCCATAATCTATAAATTATAGCCGATGATTAATTTATTTCCAGGTTAATTTTCCCAAAGTGCTATTTTTCAATTCTTTAGGCAGATATTCTTGGGCGCTACTATCTTCCATGGGGGGATACTTATAGTCTTTCCCGTACCCCAAATCTTTCATCAGCCCGGTCGGAGCATTTCTCAAATGAATCGGCACCGGCAAAGAGCCGCTCTGCTCCACTTCCGCTTTAGCCACGTCATAGGCGTGATAAGCGGCGACGCTTTTGGGAGACTTGGCCAGATAAACCACGAGTTGCGCTAAATGCACTTTGCACTCCGGCAACCCCAATTTATGACAAGCATCAAACACAGAATTAGCCAGCATCAAAGCGCTATTATTAGCCAGCCCCACATCCTCACTGGCAAACCGCAATAAACGCCGCGCCACGTACAGCGGGTCTTCTCCGCCCTCCATCATCCGCGCCAACCAATAAAGCGAAGCATTGGCATCGCCGCCGCGCATGGATTTATGCAAAGCTGAAATCAGATTATAGTGCTGTTCACCCGTTTTATCATACAATAAATTCGGCTTATTGATGATTTCTTTAATAATCTTAAGGTCCGGACTAGAGCTCTGATGCCAGGCCGCTTCTAAAATGTTTAAAGCTACCCGCGCATCGCCATCGGCATAGCGAGCGATGACCGAGACAATATCAGCTTTTAACTTAACCTTTAATTTCTTAGCCGCATTATTGATAATCACCGCCAAATTATCGGGTGATAAAGAATCCAAAACCACCACCTTGGCCCGAGATAATAAAGCGGAGTTTAAAGCAAAGCTGGGATTTTCCGTGGTCGCCCCGATTAATATCAGGCGACCGTTTTCCACTTCCGGCAAAAGCGCATCTTGTTGGGCCTTATTCCAGCGATGAATCTCATCCACAAATAAAATAGTTTTAATCTTCATCCGAGCATTAGCTTCCGCTCTTTCCACGATTTGACGTAAATCTTTGACGCCGCTATTAACGGCCGAGAGCTGTAAAAAATCGGCCTGGGTTTCTTGGGCGATAATCAAAGCCAGAGTTGTTTTCCCGGTTCCCGGCGGTCCCCAAAATATCAAAGACGGCACTCGATCATTTTTTATAGCCGAATATAAAAAACCGGTCTCATTTAAAATCCTCTCGTGTCCCACAAAATCAACCAGCTTCTGCGGTCGAAAATAAGTCGCTAAAGGTAGGCTGGTTACTTTATCCATAGGCATTATTTAATTTTATTATTATCTTGTTGCGCCGCGCTCTCTCCCGCCAAATAACCGCTGGTCCAGCAAAGTTGAAGATTATAACCCCCGGTCGGGCCGTCTAAATCTAAAATTTCACCGGCGAAATACAAATTTTCAATGATTTTAGATCGCATCGCCCCGGGATCAACTTCTTTTAAATCAACTCCGCCGGCCGTCACCATGGCCCGGTCATATCCGGCCAAACCAAAAACCGTCAAATTAAATTCCTTTAAAAGATGAGCGAGTATTTTCCGTTCTTCCCTGGTGATAATATTCAATTTTTTCTGTGAACTGATACCGGACAAATTAATCAGAACACCGGCCAGCCGAGGCGGAATTAATCGACTTAAAGCGTTTTTGAGCAATCTCTGGCCGACGCTAAATTCTGTTTGGAGCTTTTGATCTAACTCCGAAAAATCCAAATCGGGGAAAAAATCAATCCGCAGTCGCAGATCTCTAGGATTAACTCGACCGATAATCCCGCTCAGATTTAAAATTGTCGGCCCACTCAGGCCATTGGCCGTAAATATCACCGGACCCGTCGCCGCATCAAGTTTTTTATTATCATCCCGGTAACAACTGACTCCGACCTCATTCAAACTTAGCCCCTCCAAATCTTTAATAAACTTATCTTTAAGAATAATGGGAGTTAGAGCCGGTCGGGGAGCAATAATCTTATGACCCAATTGTTTCAGCCACCTATAAGCATCGCCGGTTGAACCGGTTAAAGGATATGACTTCCCTCCGGAACAAAATATAAATCTATCGGCCATTACTTCTCTCGCATCGGCTAATATTAATTTTTTTATTCTATTTTCAACCTTAATCACTTTTTTGACTTCAGCTCCCAACTTAATATCCACTTGGGATGAAGCTAAATAATCAAGCATAATCTGAAGCACGGCCTGAGCTGAATTATTTTTAGGAAAAACCCTATCATTCTCTTCAATCTTAGTTTCCAAACCGCGCCTGTTAAAAAATTCAATCAATTCCTCCGGCCCGAATTTACTTAACCCCGACAACAGCCACCGGCCATTAACCCCGAAACCATTAGCCACTTCCCGTTTATTTTTAATATTAGTCAGATTACAGCGACCGCCACCGGTCGCCAAAAGCTTGGTTCCCAACTTTAAGTTTTTTTCCAATAAAACAACCTTGGCGCCCAAAGCTCCCGCTCGGCCCGCCGCCATCATTCCGCTCGGCCCGCCGCCAATTATCGCTAGATCATATTTCATAATAACAAAAATTACTGATTTGATTCCAAGCCGCAAGACAAGACCTCAATCCGACCATTAATTGTCTGCCTCACGGCGTAATAAGTTATCTCCGGCTTCCCGAGCTTCGGATCACTGGGAATATTAAGTAAATACTTCGGAACTAAATATGGCGTTAAGTCCAAACAACCGGCAGCTTCAATTCCGGTCGGAATTTTTTTTGCACAATTAATATTACAACCGGAATCAGCCGTGCCTAAAACTCGCCAAATACCATCAACCCCCGGCGGCCCGGCGCCATTATCAATTATATATTGATTGAGGGCGGTTAAGATAGTTCCGACATTGGAAGTCCGACGAACATTCCGGGCATCAGCAAATTGCTTGGGCGGATGAATAAACAAAATAAAAATGACAATTAAAAAACCGATTATCAACACCGCCGCTAGAGCCTCCATGGTGGCAAAAGCTGGTTTGTTTTTCATATAATCATTGGCTGACTTTTATAAATATTATTTAATCGAAAGCAAAATCGCCCCGGCGACCATCAACAACACTCCAATCAAGGCTTTCAGAGAAAAGCTCTCGCCTAAAAATAATAGGGCCATGACAAAAACAAACACTAAACTTAAACGATCAATCGCCACGACCGGAGTGGCCGAGCCATGTTTCAAGGCAAAGAAATAAAATAACCAAGACAAGGCGCCAAAAATACCGGTACAGATAATCAATCTCCAATCACGACCGGAGAGTTCCTGAAAATTAAAATTCCGAAATTTTCCCAAAGAAAAACTGACCACTAATAAAAATAAAGCCATAATAATCGACCGAATGGTTGTCGCCAGCGTCGAATCTAAATTTTTTAACCCCAACTTCCCGACTATCGCCACTCCCGCGGCGAAAATAGCTGATAACAAAGCATAAAGTAACCACATATAGCGATAATTAATTTATATAAACTTAGTACATTATACCACTTTTCCCCCAAATTTTAAAATTTAAAGAAAAACAGCGATTAAGCCGATAGAAAAATAACATTATTTAAAATGATGATATTCATAATAAAATTAAACGGATTATATTATTTTATTCATAAAAAACAGGTCCAAGGGGCTGTCCCAAAACTCTCGCGTCAGCGAGAGTTTTTAGTTACACAAAAAGTCCTCTAAAATGAAACTCCACGGCCTTACGCCCGTGG
>MNUV01000020.1:1369-5857 GCA_001871235.1 Candidatus Falkowbacteria bacterium CG1_02_41_21 | reverse complement strand
CAAGAAGATTCTCTAGCAACCAAACTAGAGATTTTTTATTTTAGAGGACTTTTTGTGTAACTAAAAACTCTCGCTGACGCGAGAGTTTTGGGACAGCCACTTTGGGGTGGTTTTTTGCGACGAAATAATTTTTTAAACGGCGTGACGAAGCCTAAGCTCGGAAACCGAGTATTTTTTTCTAGGTTCCAGATATCGGGCCTCGGGAAATGGTTCGGGGAAAGTTACTGGGAATCCTGGTTTTACTTTTGGTCCTAAAAACAGAACCTGATTGAAATTTTTAGGACAAATCTGATCCTCGTTGTGAAAATGGCGCAAAACGGTCTTGCCTCTTTTCAAAATTTTTCTAATTCGGGAGGAAACCGGTCTCCCGCAATAAATTGCCGGGACTTCGATAAATTTATGGCTACCGAGTTTTATCACAAAAACGACATTGAAGGCATTAAATTTTTTGCCTTGTTGATGTTTAGGCACAGGTTTTGTTCTTGACATGCTTACAAAGATTTAAAAGGTTAGACAAATATAATTTAATAAAGTACAATTAAAAAGAGACTAGTATTATACATCATATCAATAACTTGTCAAATCTATGAAATATCCGGCCGCTATCCAAAATTTAATAGACCAATTCTCCCAATTACCCAGTGTCGGCCCCAAAACCGCCGAACGTTATGTTTTTTATCTCCTCAAATCCAATCCGGAAAAAATTCAACTTTTTTCCCAATATCTTTCTAACCTAAAAAAAGACCTCAAAATCTGCTCTCAATGTCTCGCCTTATCGGAAAACGACCCCTGCCTGATTTGCTCCGACAAAAATCGGCCGGAGACCACCTTATGTATTGTGGCTAACTTGCAAGATATGATCAGCCTGGAAAACACCCGCCAATATCAAGGTAAATATTTTATTTTGGGAGGATTGATTAATACCATTGAAAATATCCGACCGGATGATTTACCTTTAAAAAAATTGACCGAGAGGATAAAGACATTACTCGCGGCCAACACTAATTTAGAAATTATCCTGGCTCTCAGTCCTAATTTAGAAGGAGAAACTACCGCCCTTTATTTGGCTAAAATGTTTAAAAATCCTCAAATCAAGATTACCCGCCTAGCCCGAGGCCTGCCCTCCGGCGCCAACTTAGAATACGTGGATGAGATGACTCTCGGCCAAGCTCTAAAATATCGCCATACCGTTTAAAAAAAAGAATCCTCGCCGCCAATTGACAATGAGGATTTTTTGATACTTTAATTAGCAAGTTTCTAATTGCGGCTTTTTGACTGACTTTTCTTTTACAACTTTCCGAACTTCATACCCGCCACCCTTGCGCAGATTATTTTTAATCATAAAATTCGCAAAAGCAGAGGCGATAGTTTGCCCCATCCGACGGGGATCAGGGCCCAGCAGAAAAATAATTTTTTTCTGCCCTTGCCCTTTCTGTTTTCGCGGAAGATCGCTGTTGATGGTTTGGTGAAAGATTTTTGGATCCAACGGTGTTTTTCTGTTAGCTCCGTTTTCATAGCCAAACCCGGCTACGAATTCTTTTTTAATGAAAATTTCTCCCCTACCGGCAATGATAACAATGCCTTTCGGAATTAACTTTTCATTAGACTTCCCCTCGAGGAACTTGCCTTTTTTAAAAGATCTGCTCATTTTTTATTTATTTTGGTTATAAAACTGCTCCCATTATATTCAAAAACACCCAGGAATGTCAAATGGGATATAATAAAATCACTGAAGATCAGTGATTTTATTCGAGAAAAATATTAAGCGATAGAAGTGATTTTAACGGCTAAATAGGGTTGACGATGGCCCAAAGTTCTCTTATAGCGAGTCTTATTCTTATATTTAACGACAGTCACTTTGTCATCCTGGCCTTCCGCCGCTACCTCACCGGTAACTTTTTCACCCAGAGACGGAGTGCCGACATTGACCTCTTGACCATCAGCGTCAGCCACCAACAGAGTCTCAAAGCTAACTTTGTCTTTAACTTTTTTGTCCAATTTTTCAATTTTGATGATTTGACCTTCTTGCACTCGGTATTGCTTGCCGCCGGTTTTAATAACTGCAATTTTTGCCATATAAATACTAGTTATAATAAATAAAAAAGATATTCCTAAATATCTTTAGATATCATAGCAAAAAACTAGAAATTGTCAACCTACCTATAAAAACTGAAAAAGGCCAACATTTCTCCGGGTCTCAAAAACATTGAAAAATACTAAAAGATAGGTTATAGTTTAGGTATAATAAACTATAAAAATTCCAATATGCCAAAATTCATTATTACCGGGCAAAAATCGTTAAAAGGTGAGATAGCGGTGGGCGGGGCCAAAAATATGGCTCTCAAAATTATCCCGGCCACTATTTTAGCCAAGGGTAAAACTATAATTAAAAATCTGCCCAATATTGAGGACGTGGATAAGTCTTTAGAATTCATTGTGGAGTTGGGCGCTAAAATTGAACGGGGTAAAAATTTTGTGGAAATTGACACCACCGATATTAATCAAACCGAATTCCCCGCTAAATTGGCCGACAAATTTCGAACTTCAGTGATGTTTGTCGGTCCGACTCTGGTCCGTCTGGGTGAAGCTAAATTTCCTCATCCGGGCGGCTGCGTCATTGGCGCCGGCGGACGTCCGATTGATTTATTCTTGGAAGGCTTTCAAGCTTTCGGGGCGGAGGTAGAAACAACCGACAAAAATTATCATATCAAAGCCGGAAAATTACATGGAGCCGAATATTTCTTCACCACGATTAGCGTCACCGCCACTGAAAGTTTGATGATGACCGCCACTTTAATCCCCGGCCAAACTATTTTACGTAATTGCGCTATGGAACCGGAGATTGAAGCCTTGGCCGATTATTTAAACGGCCAAGGGGCTAAAATCACAGGAGCGGGGACTTCCACTATTGCCATTGAGGGAGTGGCCAGTATTAGCGCCGGCGAATGCCAAATTATTCCCGACCGAATTGAAGCCGGATCTTTCGCCTTGCTGGCTGCCGCCAGTCATTCGGAGATTACCGTCACTCACTGCAATCCTAAACACTTAATGATTCTACTCTCCATCTTTCAAAAGATTGGCGTACCCTTTGAGGCTGGAACTGATTATTTAAAAATGAAGCCGGCTAAGCAGATTAAGCCTTATGACATCAAAACTCACGAATATCCCGGGTTCCCCACCGACCTGCAATCACCCTATGTCGTTTTAATGACTCAGGCCGAAGGAATTTCTTTAATCCAAGAAAATATTTACGATCGCCGCTTACTTTGGACTGATACTCTGTCCCAAATGAACGCCAATATCATTATGTGCGATCCGCATCGGGTGGTCGTAAGCGGTCCCAGCAAACTTTACGGCAAACGCATGATTTCTCCCGATATCAGGGCCGGCATCGCTTTAGTGATTGCAGCTTTAATCGCTGAGGGCAGCACCGAAATAGACAACATTTATCAAATTAATCGCGGTTATGAGAAACTGGACGAGAGATTGGCCGCTTTAGGCGCCGACATCAAGCGCGTTGAATAATATATGACTCAGAGGATTCGCAGTTTTATATTTTGGATTTTTTTCGCTATTTTTATCGTGGCCACTTCTTTAATTTCTCTTTACGCCGCGGGCTACCGTCTTCATTTATCTTGGCCGCTAAACTTCAAAAATCTACTGCAACAAACTGGGACTTTGATTTTAGACTCTAGGCCGGGAGGAGCTACAATTACTATCGATAATTATAGCGGTCAAAATTTTTGGCAAAAATATTTTTCCACCCAACCTAAACAATATTATACTCCGGCTAAAATCAAAAATATAATCCCCGGAGAATATTTAGTTCGCTTTAATCTGACCGGCTATTGGCCTTATGAAAAAAAAATCCGTATTTATCCGGGTGAAGCTACCTATCTGGAAGACATTGATTTTTTCCGTCAAGATTTACCGGTAAAAATTATAGATGCTAAAGTGCAAGGGGTTCAAATGACCAGCGACCAAAATTATATTATTTTGCCAGATGACAAAAAGATTATTGACTTAAACACTGAAGCCGAAACCCAAATTTCTCTCTCCGCCGACACCTTCAAAAGGCCTGAGGATTTAATTAATATCGTCAAACCAAAAGAGGTCAAGTATATTTCTCTAATTAGTTCCGACCTTTTAATCTATGCCACTGATTGGGAAATATATCTATTTGACGCTAAAGCCAATAAACATACTTTAATCACTCGTCTCAGTGAACAAATAACTTCAGTGGCTTGGCGCACCGGCGGTTACATAATTTATTCCACTAATAATTCCATTAATATTATCAATCTCAAAGACCGCACCAATCTGACCGCCCTAATAAGCTTAGAAAGAATATCCGCCCCAGTCTTAAACGCCAAGGGCGATACTCTCTATTTTACCGCCAAGATCGGCAACCAAGAAGGGTTGTACAAGTTGTTTATCAAATAAAAAACTATTAATTATAACAAAAAAACCGCTATATTGAACTGTACC
>MNUV01000020.1:0-1358 GCA_001871235.1 Candidatus Falkowbacteria bacterium CG1_02_41_21 | reverse complement strand
CTGTACCCCGAAAAGTAGACACAAAATGTCTACTTTTTTTGTGGGCAAAATAATAGTATAATAAACTAAGAAATTAACTAACAACACTATGAGTAAGAGAAAATTCACGACAGATCAAATAATTGAACTGTCCAAAAATAAAAACGTCGCTAAATGCAGTGATAAATCAATCACATATAATAAAGAATTCAAGGTGCGAGCAGTTAAACAATACCATGAGAATGGATACAGCCCCGGCATGATATTCAAGGAGGCTGGTTTTGATTGGCGGATAATCGGTCCTGACAGCCCGAAGAACTGTTTGCAGCGCTGGCGAGCGATATATAAGGCAAGAGTGGTTGATAGTCTAAGCGTTGAGACTCGGGGCAAGCATCATAAGGGTGGACGGCCAAAGAGAGAAAACATGACTGATATCGAGAGAATCAAAAGGATGAAAATTGAAATAGCTTATCTCAAGGCAGAAAACGATTTTTTAGCCAAGCTCCGAGCGGCCAGAAAGAGATAAAACTAAAGCCGCACCAGAAATATGCTATTTTCCAACGACTAAATTTAAGTATTAGGATCTTGTGTGAAATCGGTGAGGTATCCAGAAGCGGATACTACAAATGGTTGAGGAATTTTGATAAGCCGGACAAAGATACTAAAGACTATGAGCTGATAAGAGAAATATTTGAAAAAGGGAAAAGGAAGTTGGGCTGGCGCAGCGTTCAGATGAGACTAATTAATGAGAGAAAGATAATAATGAATCACAAGAAGATTCAAAGAATAATGAGAAAATATCATTTGTTCGTTAAGATCAGAAGCAGAAACCCATACAAAAACATTGCCAAAAAAACTCAGGAGCACCAAACTTGTGAAAACAAGCTAAACCGTCAGTTTGAGCAAAGTGTCCCGTTAAAGGTATTTTGCACTGACATCACTTACCTGTTCTTTAGTCATCATCTAGCCTATCTGTCGGTCATTAAAGACATTTGCAGCGGCGAAATAGTTGCCTGGAAGTCGTCGCCGCACATTGATATGGACTTAGTGTTAAAAACGGTTGAGGTTATGAAGAATAATGTTGATCTGCCGATATCGTCCTTTGATAATATTATGATTCATTCTGACCAAGGCTTTCATTACACCAATCCCCAATATATCAAGGTGGTCAAAGATTTAAACATGGTTCAATCCATGTCGCGGAAAGGAAATTGCATTGATAATGCTCCGATGAAATCATTCTTCGGTCATTTCAAGGATGATGTCGATTACAAGGAATGTCGAACCTACGAGGAGTTAGAGGTATTAATTAGGGATTATATAGAGTACTATAACAATGAACGTTATCAGTGGGATTTAAAAAAGATGACCCCGGTACA
>MNUV01000009.1 GCA_001871235.1 Candidatus Falkowbacteria bacterium CG1_02_41_21 | reverse complement strand
TATTTTTGGCCCCAACTTAATTTGTCCGAAATGTGCGTGGACTTACCAATAGAAGGGATTAAATCAATAAAAAGGCTCCTTTTTGGCTTCTTTTTTTATTCTGTAATATATATTATACTGATTATGATATGAAAATCAAGTCAAGATTGGAATTACTGGCTCCGGCCGGTAATTTAGTCAAAATGAAGACAGCTTTGGCCTATGGGGCTGATGCCGTCTATTTGGGTATTCCAGAGTTTTCGCTGCGAGTCAGAATTAATGACTTTGATTTGGCGGGAATAACCCAGGCGATTAATTATGCTCATTCTTTAAAAAAGAAAGTTTATGTTACCGTTAATATCTTTGCGCATGAGAAACACATTAAGCTCTTGCCGGTTTATTTAAAAAAGTTAGCTAAGGTTAGGCCCGATGGAATTATTCTGTCGGATCCAGGAGTACTGGAACTGGTTAAAAAATATTTACCTAAAATAGCTATCCATCTTTCCACCCAGGCTAATTGCACTAACGGGGCGGCGGTCAAGTTTTGGTATCGGCAGGGAGTGCGGCGAATTATCCTGGCCCGGGAAGTGGCCTTGAAAGAGATTAAGGAGATCCATCAGACTTGTCCGAAAATGGAATTAGAATATTTTGTCCATGGCGCCATGTGCATGGCTTATTCCGGCCGGTGTTTTTTGAGCCAGGACATGGTCGGGCGGAGCGCCAATCTGGGCGATTGCGTCCAACCCTGTCGCTGGAAGTATGAGGTTTTTATCAAACCTCATGGCCACAGTGAAGTGTTGGAACTGGTGGAAGAACCCCATGGCAGTTATTTGTTAAATTCTAAGGATTTATGTTTATTGGAATATTTGCCGGAATTGATAAAGGCCGGAATAACCAGTTTCAAAATTGAAGGTCGGGCCAAGAGCGTTTATTATTTAGCCAATATCATCGGTATTTATCGTTCAGCCTTGGACAATAATCGGAAGATTCCGGAGTTAGTGCCTGAGCTGAACACTAAAGTTACACACCGTGGTTATACCGCCGGATTTTTATTGGGAGTCAAAGCCGCCCAAAACGCCAAAGATTCCCACAATACGCCCGATTGGGAGTTTTGCGGTCAGGTAATCAGAAGCGACCAAAAGGGAATTTTACTCCAAGTCCATAATACCATCAAGGCGGGCGATGAATTGGAGATTATTTTACCGGTTTATGATATAATTAAGTTTAGAGCCGAGAAAATGGTTGATTTTAAAAGCGGCCGAGAGATTACCGAAGCTCATGGCGGGGGCGACGGGCAAAAAATTTATTTAAATTTAACGACTAAAAAGTTTGTTCCGGCGCTTACAGTTTTGCGCCGGAAAATAAAATAATTTGATTATGATCTCATACTTAAAAGGGAATATCATTTACAAGAATAATAACTACTTAATTTTGGATGTGGTCGGAGTTGGCTATAGTATTTATTTAAGCGAAAAATTATTGCAGGAAGTTAAAATTAATTCTGCGGCCACTTTTTATATCCACCAGCATGTGCGGGAGGATGCCTTGGATTTATATGGCTTCAAGAACGTGGAGGATTTAGAATTATTCGGCATGTTATTATCAGTTTCCGGTATCGGTCCCAAATCCGCTTTAGGCGTTTTGTCGGTGGCCAGTTCCCAAGAAGTCATTCAATCTATCGCTCGCGGCGATTCAGTCCTATTAACCAAAGTTTCCGGCATCGGACAAAAAACGGCGGAGCGCTTAGTTTTGGAATTAAAGAGCAAAATAATTAAATTGGGCGGCCAATCGCTGGATGATTTTGGCTCGGCTATTACCGGCAGTGATGAAATTGATGCCTTGATGTCTTTGGGCTATTCGTTTTTAGAAGCGCGCGAGGCTCTGCGGGCCGTTTCTCCCAGTATTGTTGAGAGCGGAGCTCGGGTCAAAGAGGCCTTGAAAAATATGAGAAAATAAGGTAGCGTATAATCTATGAAACAGTCCCAATTATTTACCAAAACAATCAAAGAAATCCCTAAGGATGAAACCAGCTTTAACGCCCAGATTTTGATTAGGGCGGGCTTTGTGGACAAGGTAGGGGCCGGTATTTATAATTTTTTACCTCTGGGTTTGAGGGTTTTAAATAAAATCAATAATATTGTCCGAGATGAAATGGCCACAATCTCCGGCCAGGAGGTTTTAATGGCTGCTTTAACTCCCAAAGAAGTTTGGCAGACCACCGATCGCTGGGATAATTTTGACGCTTTATTTAAATTAGTCGGCAATGATGATAAAGAATATGCTTTAGGGGCGACGCACGAAGAAATTGTCACTCCGCTGGCTAAAAAATTCTTATGTTCTTACAAAGAATTACCCAAGTCAATTTATCAAATTCAAGTTAAATTCAGAAATGAGCCAAGAGCCAAGGCCGGTCTGTTGCGGGGTCGGGAGTTTTTTATGAAAGATATGTATTCTTTTCATGCCAATCAAGCCGATTTGGATCAATATTACGAAGAAGTGAAGGCGGCCTATTTTAGAATCTATGCCCGTCTGGGTTTGGAAGATTTAACTTATTTGACTTATTCTTCCGGTGGCGCTTTTTCCCAGTTTTCTCATGAGTTTCAAACTCTAACTGAAGCCGGCGAAGATCATATTTATATTTGTTCCGATTGTCGGGTGGCGGTGAATCGAGAAATAATTAAAGAGCATAATTTTTGTCCGGTTTGTCAGAATAAGAATTTGACCGAAGCTAAGGCGATTGAGGTTGGTAATATTTTTAAATTAGGCACTAAATTTTCTAAAGCTTTTGACATGAAATATATGGATGACAATGGCCAGGCTCAAGAAGTTATTATGGGTTGTTATGGCTTGGGCCCCAGTCGTATCATGGGAACCGTGGTGGAGGTTTTTAATGATCAACGGGGAATTATTTGGCCGGAAAGTATCGCTCCTTTTAAGATTCATTTATTGTCTCTAAAAGAAAATGAAGCGGCCAATGAAATTTATTTGGAATTGATAAAAAATAATATTGAAGTCTTGTTTGATGATCGGGAAGAGATTGCCGCCGGCGAGAAATTTGCCGATGCCGATTTAATCGGTTGCCCTTATCGCTTAGTGGTTTCCGCCAAAACCTTGCAAGCCGGCGGAGTGGAGATTAAAGCTCGCCCCAGCGATCAAATGGGAATTATTCCGCTCAATCAAATTATCAACAAATTTAGCCATTAATGCCATGTGGGGAAAATTATTCGCAAAATTTAGTCGCTTCGGCCATGATTTAGGGGTTGATTTGGGTACCAAAAATACTTTAGTTTATGTTGATAAAAAAGGCATTATTATCAATGAGCCCAGCGTGGTGGCAATCAATAGTCGAACCACGGAAATTCTGGAGATCGGGCGGGAGGCCAAAAAGATGGTGGGCAAAACTCCCAGTCATATCCAAACCATTAAGCCGCTCGTTGACGGCGTTATTTCTGATTTTGAGGTGACGGAAAAAATGTTAAAGTATTTTATCAAAAAAGTGCATAGCGAGAATTTTTCTCTACTTCCTCGCCCCCGGATAATTATCGGCATCCCCCTAGATATTACCGAGGTGGAAAAGAAAGCGGTGGAGGATGCCGCTAAGTCCGCCGGCGCTCGTAAAGTATATTTAGTGGAAGAGGTGATGGCCTCAGCGATTGGCGCTCGGTTGCCGGTCTTGGACGCGACGGCTAATATGGTGGTAGATATCGGCGGCGGCACGACTGATATCGCGGTTATTTCTTTAGGCGGCGTGGTGTCTTATAAATCCCTGCGTTTTGCCGGCAATGAATTGGATAATAATATTATTGACTATATTCGAGAAGAATTTAATCTATTAATTGGTGAACAGTTGGCCGAAAGAATCAAAATTCAATTGGGCTCGGCGATTCCTTTTGCCGAGCCGCGAGTCATGGAAGTTCGCGGTCGCGACTTAATTAATGGTCTGCCTAAATCTATTATGGTTAGTGATGCTCAAATTAGGGAAGCTATCGGCCGAACTGTGGACAAGATGATTGACAATATTAAGCTGACTTTAGAGTCTACTCCGCCGGAGTTAATTTCCGATGTTTACGAAAGCGGTATTTATTTAACCGGCGGCGGGGCCCTGCTTTATGGTTTGGCTGAATTCATTTCCGCGGCCGCTAAAATTCCGGTAGTGGTGGTTGACGATCCTTTAACTTGTATGGCTCGAGGCACTGGATTTTTATTTGCCGATGCCAAACTTTTAGAAAAAGTGATGGTTTTGCCCAATATAATGTAATATGTTTAAAAATAGAATCAAACCCCATATTAAAATAATAGTAGTGGCGGGGCTACTTATTTTTTTACATTTTATCGGTGTTTTATCGCCTTTAGAAAGATTAACCGTTAAAGTTAGTCAGCCAATTTTTAATAAATTATATAGTCTGGGATCTGATTGGAGAAAAGATTATAATCAAAAAAATTCTCAGGTGGATTTAAATGCTAAAGTTAATGATTTGGAAAATGAACTGGGCACTCTGGTGGTGGCTAATGCTCGCTTAAAAGATTTAGAAAATGAAAACCAAAAATTGCGGGAGTACCTCAATTTTTTTAGTCAACAGCAGATGAATTATATTTTGGCCAAAGTTACCTCCCAAGAAAATTTTTTAGATTCAGTCAAATACGGCCAAAATATTATCATTAATCAGGGCAGTGTTAATAATTTAATCCCCGGTTTAGTGGTAATCAATGGTCAGGGAGTGGTAGTGGGCAAGGTGCTGGAGGTCAAAGAAAATTCAGCCCGAGTTTGTTTATTAATTAATAATTCTTGTAAATTAGTCGTTAGCATTTTAAATCAAAATCGGACTATCGGAGTGACTGAAGGAAATTTGGGCTTGACTGTGAAAATTAATTTTGTCGGTCAAACTGAAAAAATCAATCAAGGCGATATCGTCGTTACTTCCGGTCTGGAAAAAGATATCCCGGCCGGCCTGGTCCTAGGTCGAGTCAGTCAAATCAACAACAATGAAAATGATGTTTGGCAAAATATCAACGTTGAGCCGTTGGTTAATTTTGATAATTTAGGGATAGTTTCAGTGGTTTTGCCCTAGTTAAAAAATATGAAAAAATATTTTATCGCTTTGCTTTATATCGGTCTTTTATTTCTAGTGGTTTTTTTACAATTATCTTTGATAAATTCCTGGCCTTATGCGTTTAGCCGAATTAATATTATTCTTTTGGCTTTAATTTTATTTTTATTTTTTTTGGATTTTAAGACGGTAATATTATTGGCTCTCGGTTTAGGGCTCTTGACGGATATTTTTTCTTGGCAATTATTTGGTTTTTATACCTTGACCCTTTTTCTGGTAGTTTTTTTGGCTGATTTTTTATTGGCTAATTGGTTCACTAATCGTTCCACTTATTCTTTTCTGGCCCTGACTTTCTTCGCCACTTTGAGTTATAATTTTATTCTCTATGGTTTGTTCTATTTGAGTAATTTTTTGTCTGACCGGGGATTTTTCTTATGGCAAGCCAATTTTTGGGCGGGGTTGGGCTGGGAATTAGTTTGGAATCTAGGAATAATCTTTTTATTCTTCTGGGTAATGAATTTAACCACGACCAGATTAAAGCCGGTTTTCTTGGATAAACGTTAGAAATATGCTATAATTTTAGGGTCTGATTTAAATATTTTCTATGAAATACGACATTATTACTATTGGGGGAGCGACTGAAGATTTTTCCTTTTACACCCATGAGGGTTTATTGTTGGAAAGCAAAAAAGATGTCCGGCATCAAAAGCTGATTGCTTTTGAATATGGCGCTAAAATCGGGATTGACCGGGTTTATTCAACTTATGGCGGCGGCGCGGCCAATTCCGCCGTTAATTTAGGCGGTTTGGGCTTTAAAACAGCGGCTATTTTATGCGTGGGCGACGATGAAAGAGGCCGAGCCGTTATCAATAATCTAACCCGGCGGAAGGTAGCCCTGGACTTGATTAAAGTGGCCAAAAGGGAGACTACCGGTTTTTCTTTTATTGTCATTAATAAAAGCAACGAAAGAATAATCTTTTCTCATCGGGGCGCTAATACTGAACTTCGCTTGGGGGTTAAAGATTTGGCCGCCCTGCGCCAAGCCAAATGGGCCTATATCGCTTCTTTATCCGGCGCTTATTGGCGGGAGGATTTAAATAAGATATTTTCGGCGGCTCGGGTAAAAAAGATTTGGAATCCGGGGGAGACTCAATTATCGGGCGGCGTCAGAAAGATTTCCAAATTTTTAAAACAAACCGATATTCTTGGCATTAATCAAGATGAGGCTATTGAATTGGTTCTAAGTACGGGTAAATATCGGCCCAATGATTTTAAATTTTTAAATAAAATTAAAAATTTATTAGTCACGATCAAGTCGTTTGGTCCGAAGATGGTCATAATTACCAATGGTAAAAGGGGGGCTGATTTTTATGACGGAGTTAATTTTTATCATCAAAATATTATCAAAAACCAAAAGAGATTGGACACTACCGGCGTGGGGGATGCTTTCCATTCTTCTTTCTTGGCCGGGATAGAAATGTATGGGGGTGATATTAAGAAGGCGATGTTGTTGGGTGTTTATAATACCGCGGCCGTGGTGTCTGCCATTGGGGCTCAGAACGGTTTGCTAATCAAGTCGGATTTAAAAAAGTATAAATTGTAAAAATATGATGGCGGGCGTTATTATCAAAAATTTAAAAAAATTTACCGATGATCGCGGTTGGCTCGCGGAAATTTATCGTCAAGATGAAGATCATTATCAACCTTTAATGTCTTATATCAGTTATACTAAAAATGGTGTAGTTCGGGGTCCGCATGAACACGTGGCTCAGAGTGATTTATTTGTTTTTGCCGGTCCCGGCGATTTTGAGCTTCATTTATGGGATCGGCGTGAGACCTCAGCCACTGCCGGCGAGTATTTCAAAATAGTGGCGGGTGAATCTAATCCTTGCACGGTCATTGTTCCTCCGGGCGTGGTCCATGGTTATAAATGTATTTCTGAACTTGGCGCTTGGTCGGTTAATTTACCGAATAAATTATATAAAGGCGATAAAAAGTTGGCCGAGATTGACGAAATTCGGTGGGAAATTGATTCCGCCTCTCCTTATAAAATAGTTTAAAATTATGGATTGTATTTTTTGTAAAATTATTAGGGGTGAAATTCCGGTCTATAAAGTTTATGAAGACGATGATTCTGTCGCTTTTCTAGACGCCAATCCGGTTAATCCCGGACATACCTTGGTGCTGCCCAAAAAACATTTTGCCAACTTTGAAGAAGCGCCCGAGGATGCTTTATTGGCCACCATGAAGACGGTTAAAAAGGTGGGGCGGAGCCTGAAGGATAATTTAGGCATCTTGGGTTATAATGTTTATGAAAATAATGATCCCATAGCCGGACAAGTTGTCCATCATCTTCACTTTCATGTTATTCCCCGGCAGGTCGGTGACGGTCTGAAACTTTGGCATCAGGGTAAGTATAATCATGGCGAGGGTCAGGCGATTTTAAATAAAATTAAAATTAATTAAATAAAAATAAAATTTAAATTTATGTCTAAGAAAATTTTTATAATCGAAGACGAGGAGGGTATTTTATATGGCCTGCAAGATCATTTTACCTCCGATGGTTATAGCGTGGAAATTAGTTCGGCCGATGAGGAGTTGGAAGATTTGCTGGGTCGGATTAAAAAAACTAAACCGAACTATATTATTTTAGATTTGGTTTTGCCTAAATTAGACGGCTTAGAAGTTCTGAAGAGAATCAAAAATGATGACGAAACCGCCGATATTCAAGTTTTGATTTTTACTGATTTAAGCGATGAAGATTCTCGGACTCGGAGTGTCGGTTTGGGCGCTAATTTTTATTTTTTGAAGAGCGAAATGGATGTTACCGAGTTCGCCGACCATGTGGAAAAAATTATGGAAAATAAGCAGGTCAGTGATGCTTCGGCCGAAGATGCCGAAGAAAATGACTTAGTTTTAGAATAATTCTTATTTTAAGTTATTGCCAGCCGGTTGTTGACAGCCGGTAATTTTTTTGTTATTATTTAGAATATCTAACTATTTTGATTTCTAACCGATTATGACAAGTAAGGTTACTAAAGATTTGATTTGCTCTATTTTTAATGCGGGGCAAGTTTTACGGGAGAAGGCGCGAGTGGAAGGCAATTTAATCGATTGCTCTTTTTTACATCTGCATACTTTGCATTATGTGGCTGAAAATGGAGCGACCAACATGAAAGCCATCGCTAATTTTTTGCATATTACTCCGCCCTCGGCCACTTCCATAATTAATTATTTGGTCAAGAGGGGGTTTATCGTCAGAGTCGGTGATGAAATTGATCGTCGCGCTATAAAATTGCGGCTTACTAAAGCTGGCGGGAAATTATTAAAAAATAGTTTTGCGCAGATGATGGGGATAGTTAAGAATAATATTAATAAATTAAGCGAGCCAGAAAAGAAAATTTTCTTGTCCATTTTAAATAAAATTTCTAAATAAAAATATTAATTATATCAGTCATATGAAAACCAAGTGGATAATAGTTATCGTGATAATCATCATCGCCGGAGCGGGGTCATTTCTCTGGCTCAATAATCGTCAACCTCAAGTTGAATACACCACAGTGGAATTGAAACGAGAAAATCTGGTTCAAACTGTCAGCGAGGTGGGCACGGTCAAAGCCAAGAAAGAATTAGAACTTAATTTTTCACAAACTGGAAGATTGAATAAAATTAGTTCCAAGGTCGGCGATGTAGTTAAAAAAGATCAGGTTTTGGCCGAGTTGGATCAGAGTTCTTTTTTAATCAAGGAGCAAGAAGCCCTCTCGTCTTTAAACGTCGCTCGGGCTGGTTTAAGCAAACTTTTGGCCGGTTCCACCGCCAGTGAAATAGCGATTTATGAAGCTCAGGTTAATTCAGCTAAAACTTCTTATTTGGCGGCCATGGAAGATTATACCAAAACCCAAGACAGCGTTGATGAGACTGCTCTTCAGGCGCAAAAGAAGTTGACCGATTTGCAGTCTGACGATCCTTTAGTTAATACTTACGAGCAGTCGATTGAGAACAATCGCGATAGTTTGATAACCATCGCTGATTCTAAAATTGTCGTCGCCGGAGTGGCCTTGGATTATGCCGATCGGATTTTAAGCGATAATGATATTAAAAATTTATTAAGCGTTAAAAATTTATTTTATTTGGCTAACACGCAAAATTATTATAGCCAGTCCTTAATTCTAAAAACTGCGGCGGTCAATGATTCGGCTGCGGCCAGAAGTAATCCGACCGATGCCAATTTGAATAAAATGGTGCAGAGTTCTTTGGATTATTTAAACGGGACTTTTCAAACCATGAATAATTTGTTTAGTATTTTGGAAAATTCCATAATTTCATCCACTTTTTTATCCCAAACTTCTTTAGAAACTTTCAAAGCCAATGTTAATAGCCAGGTGGGTATAATTAATACCGGAATTTCAACTTTGCAAACGGCCGATCATACTTTAAAGAGTTCTATCGTCGCCTTATCCGATGCCGTCAAAGCCGCGCAGAATAGCTTGAATTCCGCCCAGATTGCCGGTCGACAGCAATTGGCTTCGGCCCAATCCCGAGTGGATACCGGCCGCGAAGCTTGGGATGTGGCGCAAAAGCAATTAGCTCAAATTAAAGCTCCGGCCCGAGTTGAGGATGTCGCTTTGGCGTCGGCTCAAGTCTCTCAGGCGGGAGCTAATTTGAATCTGATCAAGAAGCAAATGGCCGATAATATTATTTCCGCTCCGATGGACGGTCAGATTATTAATATTAACTATGAAATTGGAGAACAGGTTAATTCGGCTAAAGCGGTGATTGTGATGTTAACGGAAAATAATTTTGAAGTGGAAGTGGATATTTCCGAATCCGATATTTCTAAAATTAAGATTAATAATTCGGTCGCGGTTACTTTTGACGCCTTTGGTGAAAATCGTAAATTTCAAGGTGTGGTTTATTTTATTGAACCGGCCTCAACCGTTATCCAGGACGTGATCTATTATAAGGTTAAAATTAAATTCACCGATGACGCGGCCGCTTTAACCGATATTAAATCCGGCATGACCGCTAATGTGATAATTACCACTAACAGCAAGGATGGAGTTCTGTCCGTGCCGGCCCGGGCCGTCTTGGAGAAAACCGGCGCTGGCAAATATATTCGAGTCTTGCGGACCGGAAATCAGGTGGAGGAGATTCCGGTCAGTATCGGTTTAAGCGGCAATGAAGGCATGATTGAGGTGCTGGCCGATCAATTGAAAGAGGGCGAGGCGATTGTTACTTTTGTAAAAAACGGCCAATAAAATTATGTTGATTTCAATTCGGGATTTAACTAAAGAATATACGAGCGGGGAGGTGGTCACTAAAGTTCTTCATGGCCTGTCTTTTGCTATCGCTAAAGGCGAGTTTGTCTCCATTATGGGTCCGTCCGGTTCCGGCAAAAGCACTTTGATGAATATTATGGGTCTCTTGGATCGGGCTTCTTCGGGCCAATATTTTTTGGAAGATAAGGATGTCACCTCTTTGAATGATAATGAACTGGCTAAATGGCGGAATGATAAGATTGGTTTTGTCTTCCAGGCTTTTAATCTTTTGCCTCGGACTACGGTGCTGGAGAATGTTAAGTTGCCGCTCATTTATTCGGATCATCGTCATAACGCCGATGCCCGAGCGAAAGAGGTTTTGGCCAGTGTCGGTCTCAGCCATCGTTTAGATTATTATACTAATCAGATTTCGGGCGGGGAAAAGCAGCGGGTCGCTATCGCTCGAGCTTTAGTTAATGAACCGTCGGTAATCTTCGCCGATGAACCGACCGGCAATTTAGATTCCAAATCCGGCATCAAAATTATGGAAATTTTGCAGAGATTGAATAACGCCGGCAATACCATTATTTTAGTTACTCATGAAACCTATACCGCCGAACACGCTAAACGTATTTTGCGAATTAGAGATGGCCTGATAGTGAGCGATGAATCGGTGGCCAGTCGACGTTTAGCCTCGGACGGGGAAATATTAAAATAAGTTTATGGTTTTTCCGATTAGAGAATCAATTCGGATTTCGATTAGAGCGCTTCTGGCTAATAAGGCTAGGAGTTTTTTAACTATGCTGGGAATTATCATCGGCGTGGGCGCTGTGGTTTTGATTATTTCGCTGGGAGCCGGAGCGCAAAGTTTGATTTTAGATCAAATAAAGAGTACCGGCAGTAATTTAATCGGTGTTTTGCCCGGCAAATCGGAGTCTGACGGTCCGCCGGCGACAGTAATGGGGATTGCGATTACCACCTTAGTGGCTGAGGATATGGAAGCTATCAAGAAACTGCCTCACGTCGTGTCGGCAGCCGGTTATTCTCGGGCTTTAGCCACCGCCACTTGGCGGGATACCAGTTATGAAGTTAATATTAACGGTGTTTCGGCCGGTTATCTGGATACCGAGGGCGGCGAAGTGGCGCAGGGCCGTTTTTTCACCGCTGAGGAAGACAAGAATAGGGCGCAAGTGGTGGTTTTGGGCTCGACCGTTAAGCAAGAATTATTTGGTGATTCGGATGCTCTGGGCCGGCAGATAAAAATCAAAAAAGAAATTTTTGAAGTTATCGGTGTCATGGCGGTCAGAGGCAAGGTATTGTTTGTCGACTATGACGATCAAATTCACATTCCTCTTCGGACCACTCAAAAGTTGATTAGCGCGGTTAATTATTTAAGCTTTGTTCGCGCCAAAGTGGATGATGAGAAAAATGTGGCTGAAGTGATGGCTAACGTTCAGTATTTACTGCGCGACCGGCATGAGATTAATGATGAGAGCGGATTGAATGATGATTTTTCGGTTCGGAGTATGGCTCAGGCGCTGGATATGATTACCACCGTGACCAATGCTTTGCGTTATTTTTTAATTGTCATGGCGGCGATATCTTTGATCGTGGGCGGAATTGGAATTATGAATATCATGCTCATCAGCGTCAATGAAAGAACTCGAGAAATCGGCCTGCGTAAAGCGCTGGGCGCCAATAACAATAATATTATTTCTCAATTTTTGTTAGAAGCCGTAGCTTTGACTTTAATTGGAGGAATAATCGGTGTCATCTTCGGCGTATTCTTGGCCTGGTTGATATATCTGGTCGTTAATAGTTTGGGTTATAATTACAGTCTAGTGGTCACTTTTTCTTCCATTCTCTTGGCCTTATCGGTTTCCACTTTCATCGGCTTAATTTTTGGTATTTATCCGGCGCGCCAGGCCAGCCGCTTAGAACCGGTGGAAGCTTTAAGTTATGAATAATGTCATTACTTCCATTCGAATATCCTTGCAATCAATGGTATCCAATAAGGTCCGGACACTACTCACAGTTTTGGGCATCGCCATTGGTATTTCCAGCGTGATTATCGTTTATTCGGCGGGTGAGGGAATCCTGGGGCTATTGGTGAATCAATTGCAATCTTTTGGGACTAATATCATTGAAACGGAAGTAAAGGTGCCGACCGCTAAAAAAGGAACTTCCGGCGAGACTGACAGCGCTATGGCCATCGCTTCCGGCGTGCAAGTCACTTCTCTGACTTTGAAAGACCTGGAGGATGTTAAGAAGTTAAGTAATATCAGTGGCGGCTATGGCGCCGTTTTGAGCCAGGAAAAAGTCAGCTATGGCAATGAGTCGCGCAAAACTTTTATTTTCGGAACTAATGCCGACTACGCTCAAATTGATAAAATGGAAATCGCTCAAGGTACTTTTTTTAGCGATGAAGATGATCAGGGCTTATCCCAGGTGGTAGTGTTGGGTAGCAAGATGAAAGATAAATTGTTCGGAGACTCCGAGGCAATTGGAAAATATATTACTTTGCGCAAATCTAAATTCAAAGTAATCGGCGTCGCCAAGTCCAAGGGAGCAGTGATGGGCATGGATTTTGATGATTATATTTATGTTCCCATTAGAACTTTACAGAAAAAGATTATGGGGATTGATTATTTGATGTATATGGTCCATGAGTTTAAAGATGTCAGCGTTGTGGCGGATACCGGGGAAGAGATTAAATATATTATGCGCCGCAATCATGATATTACCGATCCGGCCAAGGATGACTTTCGGGTTTCCACCATGGAAGACATGATGAAAATGCTAGACATGGTAACTAACGTCATTACCTGGCTGCTGCTCGCAATTGTCGTTATCTCTTTAATCGTGGGCGGCGTGGGAATATTAAACGTGATGTATGTCATTGTCAGCGAAAGAACGGCGGAAATCGGTCTGCGCAAAGCCGTGGGCGCCAATTATAGTTCTATCATGACTCAATTTTTAGTGGAAGCGGTGCTGATTACCATGGTGGGCGCGGTACTGGGGATTATCGTCGGGGTATTGGTTTCCTGGTTAATCAGCGTCGGAGCCACGGCGGCCGGTTTTCATTGGATTTTTTCCGTTCCGCTCAAGGCTTTTGCGGTTTCCTTGATTTTTGCCTTTGCCTGTGGTATATTTTTTGGAGTTTATCCGGCGAAAAGAGCGGCTAATATGGATCCGATTGAAGCTCTGCGCAAAGAATAATTTATTAAAAAATAATTAACTAACTAAAAAATATGCCTACCTTTGTCGTGCTTTTAATAATTATTGGAGTGTTTATTTTAGCGAGTCTCAAACAGATTAATCAGTATGAACGGGGCGTTAAATTTACTACGGGAAAATTTACCGGCATTATGACTCCCGGTTGGAAAATTTTAATTCCGATTTTTCAAACTTTTCAAAAAGTAGATATGCGGATTAAGGCGGTTGATGTTCCGGACCAACGGGCGATTACCAAGGATAATGTTCCGGTGACCGTCAATGCCGTTATTTATTATAAAATTTCCGATCCGGCCAAAGCGATCATCGAAGTGGAGAATTTCTATTACGCCATTTCCCAATACGCTCAAACTACGATGAGAAATATCGTGGGTGAAGTGACTTTGGATGAGCTATTGTCACAGCGCGACAAGATTGCCGATCGCATTCGAGAAATCGTGGACAAAGAAACTGATGATTGGGGTTTGAAAGTCAATAATGTGGAACTGAAAGATGTGTCTTTGCCGGAATCAATGGAGCGAACCATCGCCAAGCAAGCCGAGGCGGAAAGAGAAAAGCGCGCCGTGATTATTAATTCCGAAGGTGAAGTGGCCGCTTCGGAAAATATCGCTAAGGCCGCCGGTATTTTGTCGGCTTCCACCGGAGCTCTTCATTTGCGGACTTTGCAGTCCATTAATGACTTGTCTTCCGATCAATCCAATACCGTTGTTTTCGTGACTCCGGTTGAAGTTTTGAAGGCTTTTGAGGGTTTTGCCAAAAAGATGGAGAAATAGAGATTAATATTTTAGATATTTTAAAAAGAGCCGGATTTATCCGACTCTTTTTTGGTATCATCTTGTCAAAACCGTTTGTTTGTATTATTATATAGATATAAGACAATAATATGGGAGCAAAATTGCAGCTTATAGTGAATAAAATTATTCCGGTCCTGAAAAAACATCAAGTTAAAAGGGCTAGTGTTTTTGGTTCTTTTGCTCGAGGTGAGGCCAGAAGAAATAGCGACATTGATATCTTGGTGGAGATGCCCGAAGCGGCCTCATTGTTTGATTTGGTTGGATTAAAAAGCGATTTGGAAAAGAAAATTAAGATAACGGTTGATCTTTTGACCTATCGTTCAGTCCATCCTTTGATTAAAAAGCATGTTAAAAAAGATGAGCTTCAAATTTATGCCACCCGAGGATAAAATATTTCTATTACATATTATTGAGAGTATTAAAATCATTGAATCTCATATAAAAAATATATCGGAAGAGAAATTTTCTCGTTCGCGCATTATTCAGGATGCCATTGTGAGAAGATTGGAAGTTGTCGGCGAGGCCGCCAGAAATTTGTCAGTTGACTTCAAGAAGAAGCACAATCAAATCGAGTGGCCTAAAATTACCGGAATGCGTAATTTATTGATTCACGAATATTTTGGGGTTGATTTGATGTTAGTTTGGAAAACAGTTAAAAATGATTTACCGACTCTGAAGAAAGAAATCAAAAAGTTTTTATAATATCTTAGTTTATGAATAGAAAAAATACCAACCATTTTAAGCAAATTAAATCGGCTGGGCGGGTAAGATGGCAAAAAGTTATCGATTTTACTAAGATAAAATCGGGCGGGGTTAATATTAATGAATTATCGTCTAAATTTTAGATTATAAGATAAAATTGAGTTTAAAGCGGGTAAAAAGTTGTTCTTTACCCGTTTTCGTTTTTATTGACTAAACCCTGATAATAAGCTAATATTGTCATATATTATTAAAGAAATCATATGTTTATCAAGCGGATCGGGATTGATTTAGGGACAACTTATACTCTAGTTTACCTGCCTAAGAGGGGCGTGGTTATCAACGAGCCTTCAGTGGTGGCGGTTTCGGTTGATGATCGGAAGATTTTAGCGGTGGGTAATGAAGCCAAGGACATGTTGGGTCGGACTCCCGATACGATAGTCGCTTTGCGGCCGCTCAAGGACGGCGTGATTGCCGATTACAAAACAACCGAAGCGATGATTCGTTATTTTATCAATAAAACTTTGGGTGGGATGCGGATTTTTCGACCGGAGGTCATGGTGGCCGTTCCCGCCGGAATTTCCTCGACGGAGAGACGGGCAGTGATTGAAGCTACTCTGGCCGCCGGAGCCAAGGCCGCTTATATTATCAAAGAACCGGTAGCCGCCGCGATTGGAGCTGATATTCCTATTAGTTCGGCGGCCGGTCATATGATCGTGGATATTGGCGGCGGGACGGCGGAAATGGCCGTTATCTCTTTGGGCGGCGTCGTCGCTTCCACTTCAGTCCGAGTGGGGGGGAATAAATTTGACATGGCAATTTTGGAATATATCAAGAAGAAATATAATTTAGTAATCGGTGAAAGAACGGCGGAAGAGATTAAGATTAAAGTCGGCTCCGCTTTATTCTTGTCGGATGAAGAAAAATTAAGCATGGAAATTAACGGACGGGATTCGGTTAACGGTTTGCCCAGAACCATTACCATTACCAGCGATGATGTGACGGAAGCGATTCAAGGCGAGCTGGAAGAAATTTTGAATGCGACCAAGAGAATCCTGCAAGAAACTCCGCCGGAGTTAGTGGCTGATATTATTGATAAGGGAATTGTGATTTCCGGTGGCAGCGCTTTACTCCGTAATATTGATCAATTATTTTCTCGAGCTATCGGCGTGGCAGCCTATATCGCCGATGACCCTTTATTATGTGTAGCCAAAGGCACCGGTATTGCCTTGGATAATTTAGATTCTTACAAGCGCAGTATTTTGGCGGCCAAATAATTTTATGACTATTGGCATTGACGCTTCCAGAGCTAATCGTGCTTTCAAGACGGGAACCGAGTGGTATTCCTATTATTTGATTAAGAATTTTGCGGCCATTGATAAGAAAAATAAATATATTCTTTATTCTGATCGCCCTTTTTCTGATGACTTAAAGGCGATTATTGATGCTCATCCTAATTTTACGGGTCGTTATCTGAAATGGCCTTGGCAATATTTTTGGACTTTAGGCCGGTTAACTATGGAAATGTTTTGGCGGCGGCCGCGAGTTTTATTTGTGCCGGCTCATGCCATTCCGCTAATTCATCCGTGGCGCACCATTACTACCATTCATGACATTGCTTTTAAAATGGAAAAAAATGTTTACGCCGAAGAAACCGTTGACCGCGGCCAACGATTTCTTCGGATTTTAATTATTTTTGTCATCAAACATATTTTATTTTTATCCGGTAAGGGTTTTAAATATGATGCTACCGCTTATTTGGATTGGTCGACCCATTATGCTTTGCGTCACGCCAAAAAAGTTATCACTGTTTCTCATAACACCAAGAAAGAAATTGTGGATGTTTACAAAGTTAATCCGGATAAGGTAGTGGTAATTCACAATGGTTATGACGATTCATTCTATAAAAAAATTGAAGATCAGACAAAAATTGATAAAGTGTTGGATAAGTATGGTTTGAATTTCCCGTATCTGCTTTCAGTTGGACGGTTGGAAAAGAAAAAAAATATTCCGATGCTGATTGAAGCTCTGGCCCTTCTCAAAGAGAATCATCCGGAGATCAAGACTAAATTAGTTTTAATCGGACATGCCGGTTTCGGTTACGATGAGATTAAATATATCATTGAAGAATATAATTTAAATTCGGAAGTGATGATGTTGGGTTGGGTGGCGGAGGCGGATTTGCCCGTTATCTATAATGGCGCTTTGGCTTTCGTGTTTCCTTCCCGCCGCGAAGGTTTCGGCATTCCGGTGATTCAAGCTTTGGCCTGCGGTTTACCGACCGCCGTTTCGGATATTCCGGTACTGCGAGAAGTGGCCGGGGAAGCGACAATTTATTTTGATAAAGACGACAAAGAAGATATGGCGGAGAAGTTAAAGGTAATATTAACCGATGCCAATCTTCGGGCTAAATTAGCCCAGAGCGGTTTGGTTCAAGCGCAACAATTCAGTTGGAGAAAATGCGCCGAAGAAACTTTGAGGGAAATTAAGAGTCTTTAGAAAATTAGTAAAATCCAGAATAAATGCCAGTCTTTCGGGCATTTTTTAATTTGCCTTTAGGCGCTGTGGTATGTTAGAATGGGAGTAATATGTTTAAAAAAATCAGTCAAATTTTAATAGCAGTGTTATTATTAGCCCTGCCGCTTCAGATGGCCGGGGCCTCTTTTATTCCCAATGATACTTATTATTACAATCAATGGTATTTAGAGAGAATCAAGGCTAACGAAGCTTGGGAGAAAATTAATTCCAGCCCTAATATCGTTATTGCTATCATTGATTCCGGCATTCAGATCATTCATCCCGATTTAGCCGGAAATATTTATATTAATAAAGATGAAATTGCGGGGAATGGTATTGATGACGATCACAATGGTTTTATCGATGATGTTAACGGGTGGGATTTTGTGGCTAATGTGCCGGATCCCTCACCTAAATTTTCGGCCGGGTTTAATAACTCCGGCGTTTCCCATGGCACGATGGTGGCCGGGATTATCGGCGCTGCCGGTAATAATAATAGGGGGGTGGCGGGAGTTACTTGGAAGTCTGAAATTATGGCTTTAAAGGCGCTGGATGATAGCGGCAATGGTCGAATGAGCGATGTTATTCGGGCCATAGATTATGCTACCAACAACGGTGCGGATATTATTAATTTAAGTTTTACCGGTTCTAGCTATAGCGAAGGCCTGAAAGAGGCTTTGGAGCGGGCTTATCGGGCCGAAGTGATCGTAGTGGCGGCGGCCGGAAATGATCAAAGCGAGAATCACGGGGTTAATATTGATAAGACTCCGCTTTACCCCGCTTGCTATGACGGCGACAATGGTGAAAATTTAGTGATTGGAGTGGCGGCGACCGATACTATGGATCAGAAAGCCATTTTTTCCAGTTATGGTTCCAGCTGTATTGATATCTCGGCCCCCGGTGTCAGTTTTTTTAGCACCGTTACTTATAATCCGTTTGCCGGTGAAGAGTATAATCAATATTTTGGCGGCTATTGGTCGGGAACTTCCATGGCTACGCCGCTCGTCTCCGGCACTTTGGCCTTGATTAAAGAAGTTAATCCTAATTTAACCCGTGATGAAATTACTAATATTTTACTGCGCAGTACGGACAATATCAATAATGTTAATCCCAACTATATCGGTCAATTGGGCGTGGGACGTTTAAATATGTCCGGGGCGGTCAATTGGGCCGAAGAAAAATTAAATGATCATTCCGGCCGCTTGCTGCTGTCGCCTTATTGGGCCAGTTATTCGGCTAAGTTCAGAAATACGGAAGAGCACCAGAACAAGATTCAGATTTTGTCGCCCCCAAGTAATCTTTTTAAAGAATTTTTAGCGGATAACAATAAATATAAGGAAGGTTTGAAATTTGGGAGTGGCGATGTGACCGGCAATAGCGTGAGCGATATAATTGTCGCCAACGGTTTCTCCGGCCAGCCGCTCGTTAGGGTTTTTGATGTTAAAGGAAAATTGCAGAGCCAATTTATGGCTTATGATTTGAAATCAAAAGCCGGCGTGAATATCGCCGTCGGGGATGTTGACGGTGACTTGAAAAATGAAATTATTACGGCGCCCGGTTTTGGCGCCGAACCGCTAGTCAAGATCTTTGATTATAAAGGAAAGCTCAAAAAACAATTTTTGGCTTACGATCAAAAATTTAAAGGCGGCGTGAATGTCGCCGTCGGCGATGTGAGCGGTGACGGTTTGGCCGAGATCATAACTACTCCGGGGTCGGGCGGTGGTCCGCATTTGCGCATTTGGAGCGGTCAAGGAAAATTGCAGAGCCAATTTATGGTTTATGATCAGAATTTCAAAGGCGGAGTTAATTTGGCGGTAGCTAATATTGACGGTCGCTTTGAACGGAATAAATCGGAAATTATTGTGGCGCCGCAGGAAGGTTCCAGCCCGCTGGTTAAGATTTTTGATAATTATGGCCGCTTAAAAAAACAGTTTATGGCCTATGATAATAAATTTAAAAACGGCGTGAGTTTGGCCGCCGGTGATGTTAACAATGACGGCTCGGCCGAGATTATTACCGGGGCCGGTCCGGGAGGAGCCCCGCATGTGCGGGTTTTTTCTTCCGCCGGCGAGATTTTAGAGTCATTTTATGCTTACGCGGACACTTTTAATAAAGGGGTCAGCGTGGGCTTTATTTTAATGGATAATTAGGTTATAATTATCCTATAATCCAATCTATATGCCAAAAGTTATATTTGATAAGCGTAATGTGCTAGTGACCGGCGGGGCCGGTTTTATCGGTTCCCATTTATGCGATGAATTGGTTAAGGAGTGCAAAGTTATCTGTTTGGATAATTTTGTGACCAGCTCGGCCACCAATATTGAGCATTTATTGCCCAATCCTAATTTCGTTTTTATCAATCACGATATCAGCGAGCCTTTAGATTTGGCCAGTTTGCCGGAACTGAAAAAATTTAAAATCGCTTTTCAGGGCATCCAAGAAATCTATCACCTGGCTTGTCCGACTTCGCCGCGTCATTTTACCGAAAATTGTTACGCCACTCTACTCGCCAATTCTTTGGGTATCAAAAATGCGCTGGACTTTGCCGTCAAGTACGAGGCTAAGTTTCTCCATTTTTCTTCCTCGGTGGTTTATGGACCGAAGAATTTGAATGAAAATGTTGGAAATATTAAAGAAGACTATCTCGGAAGATTAAATCATTTATCTGAGCGGGCTTGCTATGACGAAGGGAAGCGTTTTGCCGAAACTATGGTATCCGATTATCGCCGTCTCTTTAACGTTGATACCAAAATTATGCGCATCTTCCGCACCTATGGACCGCGGATGATATTAAACGACGACCAGATGATTCCGGATTTCGTCAATGATGCTTTGAACAATGAGGATCTCACCGTATTGGGCGATGAGAATTTTTCCTCTTCATTCTGCTATGTGACCGATGCCGTGGATGCCGCTTTTAAATTAATGAACTCGCCGCTCACCGGTCCGATTAATATCGGGTCCGACGAGAATATCAAAGTCTCCGATGTTTGTCGGATCATTATTGAAGAGGCCGGAGCCGTTAATTCTAAGGTGATATTTAAAGAGCGTACTTTGTTTATGAGCGAGTTGCCTTTACCCGATATTTTTCAGGCCAAGAATGACTTGGGATGGATGCCGGTCGTGACCCTCAAGAACGGATTGAAGAAAACCATTTTTGATCTCCAGGCTAAGAAACAATTGAAGGGATTGGGGTATAATGGTCAATAGATACTAGATATATAAGAAACACCAGGTAAATACTGGTGTTTTTGATTGGCCGTTGACAAAACATTATTATTGTGATATAGTTATATAGTTAAATTAAGGACATTAAAAATCATCTAAATATAGGAGACCCCAATAATGAAAAAGAAACATGTAATTGACTCCGACGTTGCTCCAGTATCCCATAAACCTATATCCCCTGATCACGCTGATCAATGGAAAATAGAGGAGCATCGACCAGGAGGGATTATTACTTTTGACCCTGCTAAAATTCTTCTTTATCGTTCCGCCAAACAAAGAAAACATGGCGCCAATGGTATTTACGGACATAGTTTACGCAAAGAATTAGCCGACAAACCAGTACTTAATTCTACCGTTTTTGAATATTTAATGGCTCATCCAGAAATTATTCCAGACAGTTGGAAAGGAAAAGTAATAATTTTCTGGGGAATAGTTTATCGTTTTCGCCAATGTCGCCCTTCTCATAGTAGCCTTTGCGTTCATTTTATTTACTGGTGTAAAGATTCTGGCGGTCGCTGGGAAGGGGCTTTTACTTCCTTAAAACGCCTCTATGATTCCAGAGATTTTGCTCCTATTTTATTGGACTAATTTCTAAATTGATAATTTGACCCTAGTGTGCACAAAGCATCCCAAGGTCTTTTTATTGACAGAATTGTGATAGTATGCTATAATGCTATTGTTCTTTAACATCAATTTTTTTGTGGTTATAGCCAAAAGAGGCGGAGTTTTTCGGCCCTTCCTGGCTGTAACCATTTTCGGTTACGGTTCCTTCTCGGATTAGAGAAATCAAAGGGCGCAAATTAGCGCCAGGAGGTAATCATGAATGATAAAAAAGATTTTGCAACTAGTGACTTAACCGGCGGAACATTAAACGCTCTCGTTAAAAACATTATGCGTCAACTTGGCGTTGATGATCCCATTGAGGCCGTAAGACTTGTTAATTCCGGTGAGTGTGTGGTTTCCAGACCGGCTTGTCGTTTCCGTGAACGGGATGGCGTGATTTATTTCACTGTCACATCCGACGGGACTACCGGAGAAGAATGGATTGCACGTTTAGAAAAAAATAATTTCCAAGTGGGAAATTATGCCAAAAGCTTACTTCGTTCGGCCGATTTCAAGCCAACCGGGGGTGTAACTACAGAAATCGCCGTGCTTAAGGGCATGTTATTTAACGATAGCGACCGGATTACTAAAAAAATTCGCGCTGCCGCTGATAGCCGCCAGTTAACCAAACCTAACGCCGAAGTGGCCTGCCTTATCCGTGAAATGTTCCCCGACAAAGAGCTAGAGGCTATGGGTCTCGTTTATATCGTAACGATGCACGAACCGATTAAGAATTCTGGCGGCGGTTTGGGCTTGCTGGGTGTGGACCGTGGTGGCGATGGTCGGTGGCTCTATACCTACTATGATAATCCTAGCTATCGGTGGGATCAGACTGTTGGATTCGCTTTCGTCGTCTCGCAAGTTAGTCCTCAGTGCTAATATTATTTGGACTCCAGTCCTTTGACTTCAGTCCTCTAGCCCTATTTCGAGTAATCGGAATGGGGCTTATTTTTTTGGCCAAAACCAGGTATACTGTTATTGGTATTAGGTGAATAGGCGAGCGATTACGGTTGCTCGCCACCGAATCCA